>CAJVYT010000119.1 GCA_913009765.1 uncultured candidate division Zixibacteria bacterium | reverse complement strand
TTTTTTTTTCTTTTGTTTTTTTTCTTTTTTTCTTTATTGTTTTTTTTTTTTAATGATACGGCGACCACCGAGATCTACACTCTTTCCCTACACGACGCTCTTCCGATCTTCTTTCCTCCAAAAATACTTGAGCAATGGCTGAATATCATTTTTACGTTCAAAGAGAGGCGGAAGCGTAATTTTAACAACACCAATTCTGAAATACAAATCTTCGCGGAATTTCTTTTCTGCTATTGCCTCCATTAAATCTCTATTCGTAGCAGAAACAATACGGACATTTGTGTGCTGAGCGTTTGAAGAACCGACCGGATAGTAAGTCCCGTCTTCTAAAACACGAAGCAATTTTACCTGCATATCAGATTTGGTCTCACCGATTTCATCTAAAAAGATAATTCCATTATTTGCTTTTTTAAAAAGTCCTTCCCGCTTAGAAACAGACCCTGTAAAAGCACCTTTTTCATGTCCAAAAAGTTCCGATTCCAAGAGTCCTTCAGCAATTGCTCCACAGTTAATGGCAACAAATGCATCGCTTTCTCTTTGGGAATCTTTATGAATTGCTTTTGCGACTAACTCTTTTCCCGTACCGGACTGTCCTACTATTAACACCGGAACATCAGTAGGAGCTATGCGGTGAATAGTTTCGGCTATCAGTTTCATTTTTGCTGAACGGGCAATTATACTGTATTGGGCGAGTAATTCTTTTGCTTGAAGAATTTGCGTTACTTTTTTTGTGATTCCTTTTTCACCTATCTCAATTGAAAATGAACCGTCATAATGCTTTTCAATATTATCATCGTCAAAACTACCAACGGTAACTTTCCAAATATCAGTCAATCCATTGTATCGTCTTATTTTCACCGCAACTTGTGAGGGTAAGTCGGTTCTATCTTCGCCGACAATTATTAAATCGACTTCAGATTCTTTGACAATTTGATAGAGTTCTGCAAGTTCGCTGACGACTTTTCCTATTTTGCTCCAATTCATTGCAGCATTGCTATTATTACCTGAGAGTATTACAACATTGGTTTTCATTTTTTCTTTTTACTCTTTTTTTGCTTCTGCTGTACAAATTTCTTTGTTTGAAATTTCTGAAAATTATTTTTTTTCACTATTTTTTGTTTAGCTGTTTTAATTTTTTTCGATTTCTGTTGTTCCGGCATTACAACAAACAGGTCCATTTCTGCAGCTGTCGTATCAACTTTTAAAACACCTACCTTTACTTTATCACCTAATTGATAAATTGTCCCATTTCTTCGACCGACAATACGGTAATGCGACTCGTCGAAAATGTAATAGTCATCATCAATAGTTGACATTCTGACCATTCCTTCAACCCCCATATCGTCAAGCCGAACAAAAAACCCATAGGACATAACACCGGTAATGACACCATAGTATTCATCACCTACACGCTCTGCCATAAACGAAATCTGTTTAATTTTAACCGCATCACGTTCTGCTTTTGTTGCAACACGTTCAGTTGCTGAACATTGTTTAGCTACACGGTCAATATAAGTTGGAACTTTTTTTGCAAACGCCGGTGGATATTTTCCGTTTTTCAATTTTCGAAGTAACCGATGTACGACCAAATCGGCATAACGTCTAATCGGTGAAGTAAAGTGTGTATAATATTTAAATGCGAGTCCAAAATGTCCAAGATTCTCACGCTGGTACACAGCTTTTGACATAGAACGAAGCAGCAGTTCATTAATATAGTCTGCCTTAGGATCATCCTGCACTTTTTCTAAAAACCGAGCAAACTGTTTTGGACGCATATTTTGAGAAACCGGGAAAGAAAAACCGATACGTTTCATCAAAGATGAAAATTCATTGAGTCTTTCCATATCAGGTTTTTCATGTACTCTATATAAAAATGGCTGGGCATAGCGAAACAGATGCAGAGCAACTGCCTGATTAGCTGCCAACATAAACTCTTCCACTAAACGATGCGACTCTAAACGAACTTTAGCAGCAAGGTCTATAACTTCACCATTTTTATTTAAAATAATATTTGACTCAGGCAGGTCAAAATCCAAAGACCCGTCTGAGATTCTTTTATATGTTAAAATATGAGCAAGTTCACGGGCATAGTCTAAATTTTCTTTTACATTTTTTATTTTAGGTGCTACTTCGGAACTGTCAAAATATTTCTGCACATCTTCATAGCTCAACTTTGCTTTTGATTTGATAAGAGTATCAGCAAATGAAAAATGTAGCATCTTACCTCTTTTATCAAACTCAATAAACACAGAGTGTGCCAGTCGTTTTTTATTTACTTTTAAAGAGCAGATATTGTTGGAGAGAATTTCCGGAAGCATTGGTACAACCATACCGGGAAGATACACAGAATTCCCGCGATTGAATGCTTCTTTATCAAGTTCACTTCCCTCGGGGACATAATGAGAAACATCGGCAATATGCACCGACAGTTTGAAACCTTTACTGTGTTTTTCAACAGAAACAGCATCATCGTGGTCTTTGGCATCTTCGGGGTCGATTGTGTAGATACATTCTTTGGTTAAATCAAGCCTGTCGTTATCATTAATTTCATCAAGCTTGGCAGATTCAATTTCGGCTTCATCTAATACTTCTTCCGGAAATGCCTGAGGTAAATCATACGATTTTAAAACAGCCAGCATATCAACCCGTGGTTGTCCGGGAAATCCAAGAACTTCTGTAATTTCGCCCTCAGGATTGCGGAACGGGTCATCCCATTCGGTTATGACACAAACGACTTTCTGCCCGTCTTTGGCTTTTTTAGAAAATTTCAACGGTATATAAATATCACGCTGTATTTTTTTATTGTCAGGTACGACAAAAGAAAATGTTTCTGATTTTTTAAACAGTCCGACAATATTTCTGATACCCCGTTCGATAATTTTTATAACTGTTCCGGTTTGTTTTCCGCCTTCAACCCCGCCGATACGTGCCATCACTTTATCACCGTCTAAGGCAGTCAGAAGTTTTGACTGCGAAATAAACAGATCGTCGGGGATACCTTCTGTCATCAAAAAACCAAAACCTGCTTTGGCAACCGAAAGAATACCAACCCGAACATTAAGTTCTTCGGTAATCCCAATCCGTCCTCTATTCAGTTTGACTAATTCCCCTGATGCGATAAGTTTTTTTACTGAATCACGAAATGACGGGTAGTCACGACTGGTTAATCCAAGAGCGTGCGACAGCTCTTTCATTTTCATGGGATGGTCTGATTTTTCTTTTATAAACCTAATAATTTCTTGTGGAGTTATTTTCATATGACAAATATGTCAGATTCTAATCGCATAGTCAAGCGAAAACGGCAGGCATAAGCCATTTTGGCAGAATGGGTAATAAATCATACAAATATTATTCTTCTGAACTCCTCTCTGTGCTTGACATGGAGTACAGCCCTTTCGTCTTAGGACAAACACCCCTTAATCCCCTCTTAAAAAAGGGGAAATGACAATTATAAAAACATAAAGATAGAATGAGCATACTTCGACCCCGCCTAGGCGGGCAGCATGACTTATTATAAATACATTTTCAAAATGTCATTCCCATGAAAGGGCTTGTTGAAAAAGTCAAATTTCCTGTCATTGCGAACGGAGTCCGCGAAAGTTCGCCTAGGCGAATGGCAATCTCATGTTTTTGTTAAGCACTAAGTTAGAGATTGCCACGTCTCGTTCGTTTTCACTCACTCGACTCGCAAAGACTGAATGGAGGGTTTATCAACAAGCCCGAAAATGGGAATCTAGTTTTTTGAACTTTTTTCTTGTAATTCCATTACACTCAAAACGTTACAGCAAAATGGCTTCGTTTTTTGAAATAGCGTTTATTTTAAACACCCCCTTAGCCGACTCTTAAAATAGTGGAAATGACAATTTGTAAAAACACTTTCAAAAATATCATCTCAAACTCTCTTTATGTCATTCCCAACTTGATTTGGAATCCAACATTGTTGTTTTTAAAATGGGTTCGTATCGCATATAAAACATCTTTTATTAGCCGTTTTTTGGGTCATTTTTTGCTGTAAGCAAAACGGTTGTATGTGATTACGGCAAAATGGCTTTGCCTGAAAAAATGGCTTAAAGCCATTTTGGGTATTATTTATTGTAGTGTTTTTGTGCATAGAATGTTCTCAACATTTAATAAGTTATTCATAGTATGCGGTGTGATGTGAAAATGATAAGAATGTGTAGAGATTTTGTAAGATAAAGGCAGACGAGGACGTCTGCCTCGTTTGGTCGGTCGTGGTAAAGCGATGCAGTTAATATTTACTGGTGACATTATCGATGTCACCGAAGCACATCGGATTGGCTTAGTTGATGAAGTGTATCCCCATGATGAACTGATGGACTCTGCTATCAAAATGGCACAGAAAATTTGTTCGAAAGCACCTATTGCAGTTGCTCTTTGTAAAGAATCAATCAACCGTGGTCTTGATGGAACCTTGACCGCTGGTTGTGATTTGGAAAAAGCGAACTTCGCTCAGTGTTGTGGTACTGGTGATAAAAATGAAGGTATGGAAGCATTTTTAGAAAAACGCCCAGCCAAATTCACTGGTCATTGATTAAATTGTCACCCTGAGCTTGTCGAAGGGTGTTTATAATGTCATTCCCAACTTGATTGGGAATCCAGATTATTATAGGTCAGGTCTCTTTGAGCCCTGACCTTTTTTAATTTCTCAATGAACTTGCTTCACCTTATCGAATTCATAATATCTTGCATGTGGTTTTAATTGTATTGAAAATGAATCTTTAGTAAGAACCTGTTTTGTCAGCTTATTTTGAATGGTAGTATTCATGTAAAGTTTTACTCTACTTTTTGGATTTAGATATATTGGAAGTTTCAACGCTGAAACAGGAGTATAAAAACGTCCATACGATTTTATAGTTTCTAACCCAAGCCATCTGAGTGGGATAGTATTATCGTTATGAAGAATTAGAGAAATTGAATCAACAATAATTTCAACATCAGATGTATCTAAGCTCAAAGATTGAAATGATAATCCAAAATTCATAAATATAAATGAAGAATCTTCTATAATTTCCTGAAAATATTCTAGTTTATTTTCATCAAAATAAAGCTTTGAAAGATGAAACCTATAATTTCCTGAATGAGTTGCAACATCCTTGTACATTGTATAGTCAGGTGTGTAACATGGAAGTGTGTTTATTGTATAGTGCTTTTTCACTTTTGATGTAATTGAACTAATTCTACTACTCTCTATCAATTCACCTGTAGCAGGTTCAAAAATTTGTACTATAAATGTAATGGTATAATCTCTTTGAATTCCCTTAGGAATTGGGATAGGTGCAATTCTTGTCCGAAAATATTTATTAAGCCCATAAGTATACGAATGAGTAATGTTATCTTTCCAATCTACAAAAACAGTATCTCTAAAATTATTTAAATAAACTGCTATCGAATCAATCTTCAACTCATAAAAGTAAGGAATCTCTTTATCTATGATATACTTTATGTTAAAATCATAGTAGTCATAGTCTGTAAAATTGAGAGAATTATAATCTATAAAGCTATCGTCATTAAATAACCCACCATAATCAACAAGTAGACCGCTACTGACTTCTATCCTGCCTTTATTTATTGAAAATTCCATAGGTGTTTGGGTAGTATAATAATAAGAACCGCATCCTGTTAACGTGGTAAGAATAAAAATTAAAATAATTGTTAAATTCGTTCTTATGCTCATATTGCAATAACCGATTTAAATATAATTTTGTCAAATTAAAATGGTTTTATATAGATTAATTTTCCCTTGAATAAACTCCCATTTCCATAGTATATATTATACAACCTACAAATATCAAAACTTGACTGGTGAAAACTTTATTCGCATGTTACCCCTATCAAGAACAAAAACAGTTTAAATTGAATTAGAACGAATTACAATATAAAGGAGCTCATTATGATGCCATTTTTAATTTTCATAGGATTGATTGTCGCATTTGCGATTTTTGCTATCGGGATTTATAACAGCTTGGTAAAGCTTCGCACTTCAACAGAGTCGTCATGGTCGGACATTGATGTGCAGCTCAAAAAGCGATACAACCTTATACCCGCTTTAGTTGAAACCGTCAAAGGCTACGCCTCGCATGAAAAGGATTTGTTTGAAAAAGTAACTCAAGCACGCTCTCAAGCAATGAATGCCGGCACTCCCGAACAGATGGCAGCGGGCAACAATATGCTGACAGGAACTTTGAAATCTCTTTTTGCTGTTTCTGAGGCATACCCGGACCTCAAAGCAAACACAAATTTTATGGATTTGCAAAGACAGCTCAAGGATATTGAAGGCGATATAGAATCTGCTCGTCGATATTATAACGCGATTGTCAGAGATTATAATATTAAGACAGAGACATTTCCCTCAGCAATTGTCGCATCGATGTTTCATTTTGTCAAAAAAGAATTTTTCGAAATCGAATCTCCGGACGAACGAAAACCTATTAAGCCTGACTTTTCATAGGGGGGCATCATGAAAAGACAACAGATAAAAATATTTATTTCCACAATACTTCTACTCTTTCTCTTTACCGTTTCTGAAAGTTCGGCTCAGAATTTTACGATTACAAATTTTGATGCCGGTATTGTCATTGATGAAGACGGTTCTTTCGCCGTAACAGAAACTATCGACGTTGAATTCCATAGGAAGAAACACGGCATCTATCGTGAGATTCCCTATCGGTATGAAGATGAGTTGGGCAATGCTGTATATATGCCTATTGAAGTTCTTTCTGTCACCGATGGTAATGGTTCTCATCTTGGAAGTAAAGTCAGTAAGATGGGAAATGTCGTGAATATCCGTATCGGTAGTGCTGATAGATATGTAGACGGTGAGCAGACTTATGTTATTAAGTACAAAGTAACAAATGGTTTACTGTATTTCGATGATAAAGATGAACTTTATTGGAATGTGACCGGAAACTCCTGGGATGCCGAGATTGAACATGTAACAGCAACTGTAACACTTAACTCGTCAACCAAAATTCAGAATTACGACTATGCCTGTTACACAGGAGGTTATGGTGCCAGCGGTTCGGAATGTATTTTTGAACCAACTTCAAATGGTGGCAAGTTTCAGACTACGACAAGTTTAGATTCATACAAAGGCTTTACAATCGCATATTCATTTGATAAGGGTATTGTTGCCGAGCCGTCTGAGATGGACAAATTTCTCATGTCGATTAATATTAAAGAGAACTGGGGTTTTGTTCTTCCGATATTTTCACTTCTTTTTATGATTTCTTATTGGAGAAAAAAAGGACGAGACCCTAAGACCGGTCGGGCTATCACTGTTCAATACAGCCCTCCAAAAATTGGCGATAGAGAGCTTACTCCTGCTGAAGTAGGGACACTTATTGACGAAACTCTTGACCCAAAAGATATATCAGCAAGTATGATTGGCTTGGCGGTCAAGGGGTATATTAAAATTGAAGAGACCGAAGAAAAGATTCTCGTTTTTACAAATAAAGATTACAAATTAACTGCTCTCAAAGCGGAGTTGGATGAACTGACAGAGTTTGAACGATGGCTGATGGTTGGTCTGTTTCAGGATGGGAAAACAGTTGTTATGATTTCTGAATTGAAAAATAAGTTCTATACCTATCTTCCAAAATTATCCAAAGCGATTTTTAGACAACTGGTTGAGCATAAATATTTTACAACATCACCTAAATCAACAATCGGTAGGTATGTTGGGTATGGAGTAGTAACTCTTGTCTTTACTGTCGTTATACTACTAGTGACTGCTCCACAAAATTCGCCAATTAAACCAATTGTAGCGAGTATTCTCACAGCTTTACCTTTTTTCCTTTTTTCAAAAGCTATGCCCGCTAAAACTAAAAAAGGTGCCTTGGCTCTTTCAGACGTACTCGGTTTTCAGGAATTTTTGGAACGAGCCGAAAAAGATAAACTTGAACGAATGCAGGACAAAGAGCTTTTTAGTAAATATCTCCCTTACGCTATTGCCTTAGATGTAGTTGACAGTTGGGCAAAAGCATTTGTAGGTATTGAACAGAATTTGCCAAATTGGTATGTTGGTACTCATGGGATGATGTATTTTCATCCTGTTGCATTCTCACAGGCTATTACGGCAACAACATCGCATCTATCGACGGCAACATTTTCAGCCCCTCGCAGTTCGGGAACATCGGGAGGTGGAGGTGGATTCTCCGGCGGTGGCGGCGGTGGTGGTGGAGGCGGTAGTTGGTAGGGATATATATTCAAGTCAGCTATATTTTGTCGGGTTTCTCGACTTTGAAATCTAACGATTTCAAACCAACGGAACCGCGACCTACTGTTCTATATAAAAAATGGCGGAACCGCTAAAGAGCTTTGAAGCTCGTTGGGTTCCGCCCTACTATTTGAAAGCTGGGACAAGGGGCAGAAAAAAAGTCAAGACCGCAGGGGTCTCTTGACCTACTATTTTAATACTGTACCGTGTCAAGAGAATGTCTATTTAGAAGCTCTTTGACTCCGCCTAAACGGATAAACTCTCTTTATTCTACTGTGACAGATTTTGCCAAGTTGCGTGGTTGGTCAACATGACATCCTCGCATTACCGCAATATGATATGCCAGCAACTGCAGTGGTATAATAGAAAGCAGAGGAGTCAGTAAACGGTATGTTTTTGGAATATAAATAACGTGATTGACTTTTTCGGCAATTTCGGTGTCACCTTCGGTGGCAATCGCAATTACATTTCCATTGCGGGAGCGAACTTCGGCAATGTTTGACATAACTTTATCATAGACAGGATCTTTTAAAGCAATAACCACAACCGGCATATTTTCATCGATTAAAGCTATCGGACCATGTTTCATTTCAGCAGCCGGGTATCCTTCGGCATGGATATATGAAATCTCTTTGAGCTTTAAGGCACCCTCTAAAGCGACCGGAAAATTGATACCGCGACCAAGGTACAAAAAATTATCTTTTTTATAATATTCTGCGGCTATCTCTTTTATTTGTTCATTATGTCCTAAAATAGTTTCTACTTGATTTGGAATATTTTGTATATATTCAATAACTTCCTGACCGGCTTGCACCGACATCTGACGCATACGTCCTAAAAGAGTAGTCACCAAAGAAAGAACCATCACTTGCGAGGTAAATGCTTTTGTAGATGCGACTCCAATCTCCGGTCCTGCATGTAAATACACTCCACCGTCTGATTCTCTGGCAATAGTAGAACCGACGACATTCACAAGCCCTAATGAAGTAACACCCTGTTTTTGTGCTTCTTTCATAGCTGCCAAAGTATCAGCAGTCTCACCTGATTGACTGATAGAGAGTAAGACAGAGTTTTCTTCAAAAACAGGAGAACGATAACGAAGTTCGGATGCATATTCTACTTCACATGGAATACGTGCCATTTCTTCAAGGAGATATTCACCAATAAGCCCTGCGTAATACGAGGTTCCGCACGCAGTTATAAGAACTCTTTTAATTTCACGAAGTTCTTCATATTGTAAATTAAAACCATTTAAACGAGGAATACCCTCTTCATAATTTAACCGCCCCCGAATAGCATTGCGTAAAGTAGTTGGCTGTTCATAAATTTCTTTGAGCATAAAATGATCAAAACCACCTTTTTCAATTTCATCAAGCGACCAGCCTATTTCTTTAATTTGCGGGGATATTTTAACATTTTGAATTGTGGTAATTTTGTAATCTTCGGGTGTGACAGTTGCAATTTCACCATCATCAAGATAGACTACTCGGTTAGTAGAGTCTAAAATAGCCGAGACATCGGATGCAACAAAATTCTCACCATCACCATCACCAATAATAAGCGGCGATCCCATGCGGGCGGCGATAATTACATTGGGATGTGCCGATGAAATAACTGCTATCCCGTAGGTACCCTCTACTTGTGTCAAGGCTTCACGGACTGCTTCGGTAAGGTCTCCCTTATAACTAAAACGAATGAGTTGAGCAAGAACTTCAGTATCGGTTTCGGTTTTTATTGGGTATCCTTTGGCAACCAAAAATGATTTTAGTGTTCTATAATTTTCAATAATACCATTGTGTACAATTGCAATATCTTCGGTTGTATCGGTATGCGGATGTGCATTTAATTTGTTTGGTTCACCATGAGTCGCCCATCTTGTATGAGCTATACCATGAGTACTATCGGTATTGTTGTTGATAAGAAGTTTTTCAAGTTCAACAATTTTTCCTGCAGCTTTGGTTACATACAGACCGTTTTCAGCAAGCAGAGCAATTCCGGCAGAGTCATATCCGCGATATTCAAGCCTTTTGATACCTTTAAGCAAAATCGGTTTTGCCTGTTTATGACCAACATATCCGACTATTCCACACATAATGTATATACCTTATTTAAAATACTTTTTTACTTTATCGGTCAAACTTGCTGTTAACTTTGGTGAATTTGTTTCTGTAATTATACGGTAAATAGGCTCGGTATTTGAAGTTCTTAATTGAAGCCATCCATCGGAAAAATCAAACCGAAGCCCGTCTCGTCTGTCAATTTTAGATTTTCCGAAAATAACTACAGAATCTTTTTCAAATTGCTTGAGTTTGAGCAGAAATTTCTCTTTGTCTTTTAACTGAGCTTTATCTTTTATATTATAATACTTTGGAAAAGTTTCAACAAGAGCAGAAAGAGTTGTTTTTCTATCAGCTAACACAGTTAAAGTAAGGGCTGCCGCAATCAGTGAATCTCTACCGGCATGAAAAGACGGAAAAATAACTCCGCCGTTGCCCTCACCGCCTATAACACCATTTTTCTTTTGCATCATCTCGACAACATTTGCTTCACCTACTTTTGCATAGATTACTTTTGAGCCAAGCGACTTAGCGATATCTTCGGTTACTTTGGAAGTCGACAGATTGATTACAGTGGAGCCTTTCATTTTTAAAAGCACCGCCATAACTCCGATTGTCAGAGTGAGTTCTTCACCAATTGCTATACCGTTGTTGTCAACCAATGCCAAACGGTCGGCATCGGGGTCGCATGCCAAACCTAAATCTGCTTTATGTTTTTTAACTGCTTTGCAAAGCTGTGTTAGGTTTTTGGCAACCGGTTCGGGTTCATGCACAAAATTACCATCACCTTTACAATTTATTTCAATAACTTCAACATTAAGTTTTTTTAATAGTTTTGGGAGAGCTTCAGAACCTGCACCATTGACGGCATCAACAATAACTTTAAATTTTCGTTTTTTTATCGCTTTGGTGTTTACTGCTTTTTGGGCAAGAGTCTGTT
>CAJVYT010000118.1 GCA_913009765.1 uncultured candidate division Zixibacteria bacterium | reverse complement strand
TTGTTTTTTTTTTTCAAGCAGAAGACGGCATACGAGATATATCAGTGTGACTGGAGTTCAGACGTGTGCTCTTCCGATCTTTGGGTGACCATACCGCCGGCAGTACTCATTTTACAAATCCACCTCCTTTTAGCTGTGAGCAGTGTCACACGGTGCATGGAGCAACAGCTCAAACAGAAAATCCGGCAGGTTTGACAAATCCTATTCTCTTGAGTGATAATCATGACGGTACATACTATGGAACATTTTGTATCTCCTGTCATAACGGAATCGCCCCAACTCCTGCTGTTCCGGGTACCGGAGGAATTTCTGCAAGCGACCAGTTTAATTATGCAGAAGCAACCAATGACGGTACAGAAACACAGCATCCTACTATTTCTACAGACGGTACATTTATTGTCGGCGGTTGTGATAAATGTCATGATGTACATGACCCTACCGCTACTGCTTATGGATATATATTGATTGCTGATAACAGCAATTCTGTTTTTTGTGTTTCTTGTCATAATGGTACCGATGCACCTGCTGTTGGTGCTAATACTCATTTTACGGGAATTCCTTCTGATGTAAATATGAATAGTGGACTTACACCGGTATTACCCTGGGCAAATCAAATCAACGAAGATGCTTTTCCCGGAGTGGACTGGCCGTCTGCTACTGCTAATATGATGGTCTGTGAAACATGCCATTCTGTTCATAGGGCGGGCTGGAAAAGTAACGGCAGTGGATATTTTTTAAGACAATCTAATGGAACTCAAAATATTATATGCTCAAGGTGTCATACTGATAATTAGATAAATTTTATTTTACAGTTATATCTGTTTGTTGGATACTTCTAAAAAATATCCAACAAACAGTGTTAAAAAGGTTAGATAAAAATATTTTAATTTGGGGCAGAATGAACAAGTTCAGACGGCTTTCCAACAACACTTGCTTCGGGAATTTCAACCAACTGTCCGGTTTTTACGTCAAACAGATATCCGAAAACAGAAATATCTTTTGCTACGAGAGGATGAGAACGAATACGCAGTACGTCATCATATACACTTTTTGCCTGATTACTAATAGTTAACCAGTCAATTGATTTCGCGGCGGAGGTACCCGAACCGGTACCATCATCGTGCCAGCCATCCTCATCAAGTTTTGAAGTTGACAGACTTTTGCTTAAAAGGTCGGTGATTATTTCATTCGTAAATGTTTCCATTCCGCAGTTCGTATGGTGGATTACAAACCATTCTTTGGTGCCGAGTAGTTTGTGTGAGATTATTAAAGAACGGATAGCGTCATCACTTGCTCTTCCGCCGGCGTTACGTATAACATGAGCGTCTCCTTCTGCAATACCCGCAAATTTAGCAGGGTCCAGCCTTGCATCCATACAGGTGAGAATGGCAAAGCGTCGTTTGGGGGGCATTACAAGTTTAGCTTTTTCCCTGAAATTGTCAGAATAATTTTTGTTAGCAGTTAATAATTCTTTTAGAACTTTACTCATTTTGTTTCTCCTTCTGTTATCTAAAACAGATTACGGTTTAGGTTTAATAGTTAAGTAGTTAATAATTACGCATTTTTATTTTAAATAAAATGCACAAAAAAAAGAGCCTTTTCGGTAGAAAAGGCTCCTGAAATTTTAGATAATATTGTTAATGATAATTATAATATATAAGTGAAACCTTTCCTATATTCGACACAGCAACAACAACAGATAGAATCTTTTACCTGTTTTAACATCTTATTTTGTTTAATAGAAAGGTTGTTAGTCATATTTAGTCTCATCAGTTTATTTTATAAAATAATATTTAGTTATATAAACATAATAACCGTAAATCAATAATTGTCAATAGTTCTTTTGTTGTTTGACCAATTTAAAATTAATTGTCTTGACAAAATTAGATTTTCGGTTATAATCAAAATAACATAGAAATAATAAAAACAGATGAAAAACCAAAACAGAATAACTCATACCCTACCTCTTTTAAGCAATGAACTTTGTTGCTGTTGTTGTTGTATGCAAAAAAACCGTTCAAAAGTGAGGTTGTCTGTTAGATAAATATCTGTAACATATATATATAGAATTATGAGACCTTTCTTTTGAAGAAAGGTCTTTTTTTTGTAAAAAATAAAATGAAAACATACAAAACAAAGGTAGTAAAATGAGATTTCAAAACATCGTAGAAACAATTGGACGTATACCACTTGTCAAATTAAACAGAATTGTCCCTGCAGATTCAGCAGATATATATGTCAAACTGGAAAGTTTTAACCCGGGAAGTTCTGTCAAAGACCGTATCGGGATGGCAATGATTCAAAAAGCCGAGCAAGAGGGAATTCTTAAACAGGGGATGACAATCATTGAGTCGACCTCGGGAAATACCGGAATTGCTCTTGCTATGATAGCCGCTTCGAAGGGATACAAATGTGTATTGGTTATGCCCGAATCTATGTCTTTAGAACGCAGAGCTTTACTAAAATTATTGGGTGCCAAGCTGGTTTTGACACCCAAAGAAAAAGGGATGGGCGGTGCTATTGAAAAAGCTAAGGAGCTGTTAAAAGAGCAAGGTGGGTTCCAACCTGAACAGTTTTCCAATCCTGCTAATCCAGAAATCCATAAACTGACAACAGGACCCGAAATTGTTGCTGATTTAGGTGATATAAATCTTGATGTTTTTATTGCAGGAGTCGGTACCGGTGGAACTGTCAGCGGGGCAGGTTCGGTGTTAAAAGAAAAGTATAATAGCAAAATAATTGCCGTCGAGCCGACAGATTCTGCTGTGCTTTCAGGTGGTGAACCTGGACCGCATATGATTCAGGGGATTGGTGCCGGGTTTATTCCTGAGAACTATGACGCTTCTGTTGTCGATGAAATTGTGCAAATTGAAAATGAAGCTGCCTTTGAAACAAGCCGTCAGTTGGCACTCAAAGAGGGAATTGTAGCAGGGATTTCATCGGGAGCAAATGTACAAGCCGCTTTGAATTTTGCCAAAAAACTTGGCAAAGGAAAAACGGTTGTTACTATAATTTGTGATACAGGTGAAAGGTATATTTCAACACCTTTGATGGAGAACTAAAAAGATGAAATCAATTATAGAAGATATCAAAGCTATCTACCGCAACGATCCGGCAGTACGAAATATTGAGTTTATTTTGTATGCCGGCTTGCAGGCGATAATTTTTCATCGAATTGCTCATCTGTTGTGGAATATGAAAATTCCGTTTATACCAAGACTTATTTCGCAAATCAGTCGCTTCTTAACAGGTATAGAAATTCATCCGGGGGCATCAATCGGTGCAGGGTTCTTTGTAGACCATGGTTCAGGGCTCGTCATTGGTGAAACTGTCGTGATTGGCAAAAATGCTGTACTCTTTCACAATGTCACTTTAGGCGGAACAGGAAAACACAGAGGCAAACGTCACCCAACCTTGGGCGATAATGTTTTAGTAGGAACAGGTGCAACAATTTTGGGACCTGTTAAAATAGGTAATAATGTTTTGATTGGTGCTAATTCGTTTGTGGTGATGAAAGATGTGCCGTCAAATACAACTGTTGCAGGAACCCCGGCAGTGATTATCAAGCGAAACGGTATTCATGGAGTGCAGGCACTTCCGCATACCGAGCAGGCAAGAAAATATGATTCGGCGTATATGTATGCCCCCGAGTTTTATATCTAAGCAGCAGTACCGGTATATTTACCATGTAAAACAACTTTTATCGTTGACATCTTATTACTTTCTTCTACTTTTATGAAGTATAACATGGTATTCACAATCGGAGATTGTAGATGAGTAACAATTTAACAAAATCAGATATTGATAGACAAAATATTCTCAACAACCCATTTGCAATTAAAGAGATTAAAAAAGCCGTAAATCTGCAAGGAATTGAATTTCAAGGTAAATTTACTCTTCTAAAAGAGCAAGTTGCTGAATTCTTTGAAGTTACATCAAGAACAATCGATAATTACATATCGAAATACGAATTTGAACTCAAGCAAAATGGTTACAAGATTTTACGAGGTAAGTCTTTAAAAGATTTCAAGATAGCAATCAATGAGCAATATGTTAACGAAACAGATTTCGTCGACATAAAAGTGCCACAAATTGGTATCTTTGATTTTAGAGCATTTCTTAACCTTGCAATGCTTTTGACTGAAAGCGATAGGGCAAAACTTTTACGTCAAGCCATTCTTGATATTGTAATTGATACTATAAATCAAAAAACCGGTGGCGGTACAAAGTATATTAATCAACGCGATGAAGATTTTATTATTTCTTATTTTAAAGAGGAAAACTATCGTAAAGAATTCACCAACGCTTTAGATAAGTATATTGATATGGGGAAATTTAAATATCCTTTATATACAAATAAAATTTACAAAAGTATTTTTAAAGAAAATGCACAAGAGTATAGAAAAATATTAAAACTTCATAAAAAAGATAAAGTTAGAGATACGTTATATGCATCGATTCTTGATTTAGTTTCTTCTTATGAATTTGGATTTGCTAAAGTGCTTGAAGATGCTTTTAAAAAAGTAAAACGTAAGCTAACCTCTTCAGAAGTAGATATATTGTTTTTAGAATTTGAATCTCAAGCTCTTTGGAAACCATTAGTTGACAATGCCCGCAATCAAATGGCAAGTCGTGACCTTGCGTTTAGAGATACACTACATCTTCAACTTAAAGAATATATTTCACCTTTAAATTCAGATGAATTTGAAAGATTTTTAGGTGAGAAAAGTAAGGAACTTATCGAACGTCTTGAAGAATCTAAAGAAGTTTTAAAAAGGCTCAAGGAGCGGGAGTAGTGTCTCTAATTTATCTTACGCTTGAACAAGCAATTGAGATTCATAGAACAACTATTGATATAAGTGGTGGTGGAGAAAAGGGGTATTTAGATACTTCAAAACTTGAATCGATATTAGAACATATTCAAAATGACGATTATTATCCTCATTTTGAAGATAAACTAACACATTTGTTCTTCTGTACTTGTAAGTTTCATTGTTTTGTAGATGGGAATAAGCGAATATCAATTTCATTGGGTGCTCAGTTTTTATTATCAAATGGGTATCTCTCAGTTATGCAAAGATTCTTCCCAGAAATGGAAAACATAAGCTATCATGTGGCAAATGGAAATATTAATAAAGAGCTTTTACATGAAATTTTATGTGCTGTTATCAATGATGATATGGAAAATGAAGAACTCAAATTAAAAATATTAAATGCTATTTCTTAGAGCTTGAAGAAATAGTATAAGTTGTTGTATTTCAAGTCATCCTGAGTCCGCCTAAGTAGAAGGGTTTTGAAAGACAGATTTTACTTTTTCAACAATCCTTTTTATCATAGAAATATTATAAAAAGATAAGATTGCCATTCGCCTAGGCGAACTTTCGCGGACTCCGTTCGCAACGTCAGAAAAAGAGAAAGTTACTTATTTCAACAACATTGTCTTGATTGTTTTTGTTTGATTATCGTAAGAGACTTTGACAAGATAAATCCCTGATGATTGCTTACTCGCATCCCAATTGAGAAAATGCTCACCGGCAGTTTGGTTGGCATCATACAAAGTAGAAACTTTTTGCCCCAATAAATTATATATATCAATAGTTGTATGTCCGTCTTGAGGAATAGAATATTTAATTGTAGTTGTCGGGTTGAACGGGTTGGGGTAGTTTTGCGAGAGTGTGAACCTGTCAGGTAATTCCGAAGCCGGAGTTAAAACTAAATCTTTGTCAAAGAGTACAGACTGTAAAAATATACGGGTAGGAGAATTGTTTTCAAAAAGATTCGCAGCATACGCATACGAAAGTTTATCCTGGGATTTATCATAGACAAAGTCTGAAATTTCGGTGACATTTCCCTCAAAAGGAATAGAAACAGAATCGACAAATTGATATTGAGGGTCAAACCGCATAATTGTACTATTGTTGTCATCATCAATAAGAATAACAATACAATAATCAACGGTTTGGATTGGAATTATTTTTTTATATTTTTGATTTGTATAGAGCGATAAATCTAACAGTTCTTCAAAACTCATTGTTTCAAGATTGATTTTCATCAGCTGATTACTTTGTCGGAGTGCAAATAAATTTTCACCGTTTACCGAGCGGACAAAAATATCATCCGGCTGCAGATTTTTGTCTGATATTTCGTTTGAGCTTAAGGCGTGAATTGATTGAATTTTATTTTCAAAAACAATATATGCTTTATATCCTGTTGCCCATTTAATACAATTAAGGTTTTCATCTTCCGTACAGAAAACCCATGATTTGATAATCAGCAGAGAATCACCATATTCGGTAAGTGCTGTTTTCCCATTAGCTGAAAAATGAAGGTTTAACGGGTAGATGTCAGATGATGCTGAGTCTAATGAGCGTAAGAAAAATTCATATCTATTATTGCCGGGGTCGGACAGTTCTTTTTTGAGTATTTCGCAATAAATTCTATTCCCCGCATTCATAAATTGTGGTCGGTATGAATTTGCCCGCTCTAAAGTATACAAGGAATGTATTTTTTCGAGTTCCTCTTCGGTTGGTCTGTCGCCGTCATACAGCATAAGCTGCTGTTCAAATAAGGTATCATTACTCTGTGTATTAATGTGACGACTAAACCAAAAAAATGGTTTTTTATTACCTATTTGACATACGGTTGGAACTAAAGGCGATTGCGTAGAGTCAAAAAGAAAGTATTCAGAAATCGTATTAAACTGCGGGTCGGTATGAAAGCGGATTGTTTTTACATTACAGCCATCAACACCATCAATTTGATATGTTAAAAGATACCCGTTATTGTCAAGGATCAGGTTTGGGGAATGTTGGCTTTCAGAAAAATCATCAAATGACTGGTCAACAATAACCGGATCTAAAAAAAATATATCTTTGCTGTTTGCCTTGATAGTATGAGTGCAAATGCAAAGAAGTAAGGATAAAAAAAATTTCAAACGTGTCATTCAATCAAGTTCTTTTTTCTTTGGTTTGTTCTTTAGGCAAGATATAGAATTGTAGGAATCTGTCAATTTTAAAACTTCAATATACAATAATATTTATTCGCTTTCCAGCTCAATACCCAAAGAGTCTGCCATACGGTTGACATAATTAAAATATGAAACTACTTGTGCAATATCATGTATTGCTTCTTGTGAAAAATCATTATCTGTTAATTTTGCTATATCATCTTTAGTAATTGATGCCGGTTGTGTGGTGATTTTTTCTGCATAGTTCAATATTAATATATCTTTTTCAGTGATGTCAGCAGTTTTATAGTTGTTAACCAGTTGGGTTTTTAAACTCATGTCTATTCCACCGAGAGAATGCAACGCATTCCAATGATGTTCAATTCAGTAGTGACACTGGTTGATTGATGAAACAACAACAGCAATCATCTCTCGTTGGTGTCGGCTGAGATCAGATTTTTGAAACATGATAGCCCTGTACAAATCAAGATGAGCTTTCATCGCAGGCGGATTTGTGCCTGCTATACGAACAATATTTGCGGGAGTTTTTGTCTTACCGCCGTAACGGTCGTAAAGTTTTTTTAAATTATCAGGGGCATCATCATATTCAATATAGTCAATAAAAGCCATAGCTGTTCCTTTTTGTCGCTATTCTGTTATTATTTAAAAGATTGGTTATTCATTTATAAATTTGAGGATTACAGGGATGGAATTATTATCCTTTTTTTTGATTGTAAGCAGTGATGTTTCTGAAAGAGATTTAAGCGTTGACACAGCTTCATTGTCGACATTTGTAAGAATGAGGGTTTTACAAGAGACCGGGGATATATCTGCAAGTTCTCTATATGCAGGTTCATAGCCTGAGTTCAATTTATACCACCAATACATAACCCCATTATAAAAAGGGAACCAGATAGAGTGATGTTTTATTTGTGCTGATTCTATAACATTGTCAGTTGTAAAAAAAGGTTCAACTGCGACGACTTTTTTTATTCTCGACTCATCTACGGCACAAGTTAGAGCAGCATCGGCTCCCAGTTCTGTTCCTACTATATATAGAGGAGGTGTTATTTGTCCATGAATCTCAAGATAACCAATAAGTTCTTGTAAATCATCAGCTTCCAAAACCCCAAAACCGTGATATTTACCTGAAGATAAACCTGATGCCCGTTGATCGTAAGTTATACAAGCATAAGAGTTTTTGATAAGTTCTTCAATTAGCGTAAGTTGGGAGCTTCGGATTGTGTCTGATGACGGGATAACTATGACAGTTCCTAAAGTTGAATCAGATGACGAGTCTGATATATATAGACAAGCAAGCGATGTAAGCCCATCCGGTTCAACCCGAAAGGTATCAACGACCCATTCAGAATTATCGTACAGCCCTTTTTCGTTTGGAGGGAGAGAATCACTGTTATATTGTTCTATATCAGCACGGGCAAATAATGTGTCAGAATTATTAAGAGGGTAAATAGCATAAGCTGTTAATAACAGTCCCACTATAATGAGAACGATGATAGTTTTTATTGTCTCTTTTGTCTGTCTAGATAGTTTTGCCATTTTTTATATCCTTTTACAACTAAAGTCCTGCGATATGTGTATTACTTATTTTTCATAAGTGGAATAATACATTGATTTTATATTCTGACAAGTTTAAAAAGCAATAGCCTTATATAAATGTATTTGTAATAGGTGTAATTTTCTGCATATTAAGAGTGCAGAATAATTCTTACTTTGATAACAGTATATGATATTTCTGTGCAAAAGCTGAACAATCAAATGGTTTCTGTGGAAATAACGCCATATAAGTGAAATAGTCGTCTTAATTTACTTATCAAAAGAAAGCGGCATGTCGATTGCAATATCAGTTTGATATAATAAAGAAGATATAGATGATAATTGAAAAAAAATAATTCTATGATGTTTTTCAAACATAAGAATCTTATAGATAAGAGGTATGTAATGAAATGTACTCAAATGAAAAAACAGAGGAATTTAAAAATTTGAATTTTTTCTATTGACAAAATAATTCTTTGGCTGTATATTCGACTCGGATGATAGATACAAGTAATAACAAGCAAAACACATTTTTCATACGAAACCACAGAAAGCTTACTCTTCCGAGTAGTTCAAATCTATAAGAATACTTCGTTTTTAACCGTCGTGGGGGCGGTGCGAAACTTACTAACAGGATACTTATTGAGTCAAATGTTAACGGATTAACAACTTAATAATGATACCTCAAACAGCGTGATATCGTATTGCGTTTCGGAGTAATTGAGTATAGGTACTAGCTAAGGGATTAAACAAAATATTAACGACTTATTAACCCCTCGGAGGAGTTATATGATTTTTCCGCTTAGGCTTTCCATGATACGTGGTGTTGTAACGGCTGTCATTTGTTTGATGGTACTGTTTACTTCCACATCTAACGCTCAGATTCCAAGTATTACCCTAAAAGTTGCTGATACTACAGCAATGCCGAATTCTTTAAACACTCCAATCTCAATTTTCTTAGACAATTTATATGATGAAATAGCCGGATTTAATATTTGGATTCAGCTTGACCGACCTGATGTCATGGTTTTTCAAACCGATACAATGACAGTGTATGACACTACTTTTTGGGATTGTATAAATTCCAGTGGAGGAGTTTGTATTGACTCCGTTGAAGTTTTTTCTTGGGATCCGTATGACTTCTTTTATGATACCGTTTATTTAGATACTGTCGGTAATTTTGACTCAACCGGAACATTAACATCGGGATGGGAATTTTTAGACACTCGTTCAATCTCAGGATTGGGAACAGATATAAATATTGTAGGTATCGCTGACCTTCCTGGTAGCGGAGTGGTTCCTCCTATTCCTGCCGGTCAGCAGGGCGGGGTTCTTTTGAGAATTCTTGCTGATGTATTCCCGATGGCTGATGAGGAATTAGACCGCACAGTGAATATGCTTATTCAAACCCAATTTAAAGACCATTTTGGGTTTGCCCGATCTGACGGTTCTTCTATTACATGGCTTCCGTTAGAGATTGTAGATACTACGTGTTGGGAATGTACGCAATGGGTGGGTGAACTTTGTACAAATTATGAAAAAGTATCTCGTGTACTCGGTGAGCCGATTGACCTTTCCCGCTGTGACTCGATGGTAATAGCCCTTGACACGATAGCAATATTAGATTCTGCGAATATCAACGTTATTAATGGTTCCTTAACTGTGCTTCTCTCATATATTTGTGGTAATATCAACGGTTCTTCTGATGGAACTATCAATGTATCCGATTTGGTATATTTGATAGCATACAGCTTCCAAAATGGACCAGACCCTGTTCCGTTTGAAGCGGGAGATGTGAACTGCAGCGGTAATATAAATGTATCCGATTTGGTATATATGGTGAATTATATGTTTGGAAATCCTTCCGGACCGGTGCCATGTGCGGACTGTTTGTGATAAAAAGTAAAAATGACAAGATTGAAATAATTATGAATAATAAAATTATTTTTCAAAAAGAAAAGAAAATAATCGATTCGTTTTTTGAATTGATAAATGTAAACAATTTTAAACTGTGGAAAGGAGGACGTTTAAAAAAGAGGTTAAACGCACACGCTTCACATAGTAGACAATTAATACACTCTTATAAAAACGTTATTAATCTTCTTAAGGCTAGTTGGCTCTCGCCTGTGATTTTTTTACAACGATTCCCGAGGGGGAAAAAGAATGAATTAATATGTCTGTCACTCTTAATTGATAATAACAACAAAAATTAGGAGAAGAAAATGAAGCGTATTTCATTTTTCTTAGCTCTTGTTTTAATCGTAGCGTCTTTTGGAATGGCTGGCGCAAGCTCTGTTACTCTTGATGCTACCACAGGTACTTATGTTGATACTGCTGGTGATACTTTGATTATCCCTGGTGTGCCTGTAACGTTTGACATGCGGTTTACAAGTACTTTAACTGCAAAAGCTAGTTTTACAAATGGTTTCCGGATTTATGGTCCTTCATCATA
This sequence comes from uncultured candidate division Zixibacteria bacterium, assembly GCA_913009765.1. The sequence continues at coordinate 300 of CAJVYT010000118.1, read as the reverse complement.
CGATCCAATCGTTGGTGATACCCTTATTCCTGGTTTTACCGGAAACTTTGATTTTGGTCTCTTTATCAACTATGCCGGAAATGATGGTTCCGGTGCTGATACTGTAGGTCTTGGTGGAGTTGTAAACTCTCAAGCTGGAGATCGGAAGAGCACACGTCTGAACTCCAGTCACACTGATATATCTCGTATGCCGTCTTCTGCTTGAAAAAAAAAAAACAACACAACACAACAAGCCAAAAACCTACGCACATCAATTAATTCCATTCCTCTCACCTCGCCTCACAGCCCCTCACTCCTCCC
>CAJVYT010000117.1 GCA_913009765.1 uncultured candidate division Zixibacteria bacterium | reverse complement strand
CAATTGACGAACTAAACTTTTTTAAAAAGTTTAGTTCGTCAATTGCCTGTAGAAAAAAAACAAGAATTTCTCCAAAAAATTATCTTAAACAATCCGAATTCACGTTCCGCCAAATACGCAAAGCAAATACTGAACAAACAAAAACTTAATAACAAGGAGGAGTAATGCGAAATTTATACTACATAGTAATAGCTTTGTTTCTCTTTTTAGGTTTTGCAACAATAGGTTATAGTCAGTCTGTAAGCGATAAAGCACTCATTAGCCATATAATATATAAAAGTCCTGAAACATGGAAAATGAGTAGAGCAGTTGCTAATACTTTTTGGGATTTAGACCTTTTTAATTATCCAAGGGTAGCGGCTCAAGATTATATAATGGATCCAAGTTATAACTTATATAGCGGTACTACTTTTATCATTGACCCAAGTTGGTGCAGAATGGTATATACCGATAATTTAAAAAATTGGATTCGTTCATATACATCAATGGGTACAGGTGACAATAATGTAAAATGGGCGAAATCTCTTGATGCTCATGCAAAATGTGATGCATTGGGATATAATAATACTTACGATATTTTTATCGCTGATACATATAATAATAGAATAGTAAGGCTCAAATATAATTGGCAGACCGAAGCAATGAGTTGGTTCACACCAATAACAGGTAATGGTTTAAGCAGACCTATAGACTTAAACATCAATAATGGTGGTACATTCCTCAGCAATGCAGATGACTATTTGTGGGTTGTGAACCGAAATGGTCAAATACAACGGTTTACTATCGATGGTGTTTTACAAAGCACATTTGGTGAATACGGATGTGATGGTACTCCCGGGGTTTTCTGTAACCCGACTGCAATTGTGGCAGGTCGCAGTTCGCTGTTATCTTCCCCCAACGACCCTTATGCCAACAATAATTATTTTTATGTAGCAGATGCAGGAAACAACAGGATTGTATGGCTTTCTGTTGACACAACTACAGAAGTTATTTCATGGTTAGGTGAAGTACCGACAACATCTACAATAATTGATTTAGAAGTTGATAATTTTGGTCAACTTTGGTCATTAGATGAAGAAAATGGCAGGGTTATAAAATATACTTATGACCTTTTCCCTCTGTGTAGTTTTGGTAGTTCAGGAACGGGAACAAATCAATTTTTAGAACCTACATCAATTTCAAATACCGGCGGTTATCTTGCCGCAGGAAATATGACCGTTACAGAATCATGGGCTGAAGAGAGTGGCTTACAGTATTTTTCTACCGGTACTGATGTTTTGGATTTTACAATAAGTTCAAATCTTGATAACAGCCGTCATTTTATTAATTATACTCTAATTGATCCCTCTTCGGTTATCATAGAAATTTATCGTTATAACACAGGAGGTTTATTAACATTAATAAATTCATTTTTCGATGGAGGTCAATATTCAGGTCAAAACTCTTCTATATGGGATGGTACTGATAGTACGGGTACTCAAGTTTCTGAAGGTAACTATCTGATCACAGTTACAGCAACAAGTGTATACTCTGACTTGGAAACTCTTGAACCTTCCAATTTCGTCTCACGACAAAATTGGATTTATCATGTTCCAACATGTTGTGTAGGAATTAGAGGAAACATAAATGGAGACACTCAAGAAACTATAAACTTATCTGATTTAGTTTATTTCGTAGTTTAAAAGCGGACCGGCTCCGCTATGTTTTGAAGAAGCAGATATGAATTGCTCAGGAAATATTAATGTATCTGATTTGGTTTATTTCGTAGCTTATATGTTTGAAAGCGGACCGGCACCTTGTGCTTGTGATTAAAATATTCACAATGTAAATCACAGTAAAAAAAAGCGGCAGACAAATCGTCTGCCGCTTTTATATGTTGTAATCCTTTACAACAATTATTATACAAGCAATCCTTTGACAGTATTTATCAAACTTTAAACTGTGCCACCATCTCTTTCATACCCTCAGCTTGACGGCTCAATTGTTCTGCTGCGGTTGCTGACTGTTCGGCACCGGTGGCTGTTTCTTTGGTTATGACTGAAATATGTTCCACGTTTTTAGCTATTTGTTCTGCGGCATTGGATTGGTCTTCCGAAGCTGCCGCCATCTGATGAATCATCTCTGACACTCTTTGGGACATATTTACAATATCGCCTAAACTGTTTCCTGCTTTGTCAGCCAGTTCCCGACCTTTGTCAACTTCCTGAATACCCGATTCCATAGAGTGAACCGCTTCTTCAGTCTCGGTCTGAATTCCTTTGATCATATCTGTGATTTCATTGGTAGCATTACCGGTTCGTTCGGCGAGTTTGCGAACCTCGTCAGCAACAACAGCAAATCCGCGTCCTTGTTCACCGGCACGGGCAGCTTCAATAGCAGCATTAAGAGCCAAAAGATTTGTCTGGTCGGCAATATCAACGATTACACCTATTATTTCTCCGATTTGGTCAGCTGATTGAGAGAGTTTACCGATAGATTCAGAAGATTCACGAACTACATCGGAAATTTTCTGCATACCAATAACAGTATCTGAGACAAGTTGTCCACCCGAAGTAGCAGTTTCGGATGCATTTTTGGATGCTTCGGTTGCCTCGCCGGTATTTTCAAATGACTCAAGAACTGTTGCGGTCATTCTTTCAATAGCGGATGAAACCTGACTCATCTGGTTCATCTGCTCTTGAGTTCCTTTTGACATTTCTTCTGATGATGATGAGATTTCAACTGCCGCACTTGAAAGCTGTTCGGCGTTGTCTTTTATTTGCCGAACCATTTCACGTAAGTTATGAATCATAGTATTAAAAGAATTTCCGAGAACATCTTCGTTTGATTTTGGCTCAATGGAGACAGTCAGATTGTTGCCGGCAATCTGTTCTGAAACATTGGAAAGTTCTTTCATGTATTCTATCAGTCTACGGAATGAATCTGCCAAAATACCGACCTCATCTTTTGATTGAATATCTATAGTACAATCAATTTCACCGATGGATACTGATTCAGCGATTTTTGTAAGGGTGCTAATTGGTTTAGTCATTCGAATACCAACAAAAAGACCAAGAGCTATAACGATTCCGATTAAGAGAATAGAAATAAATAGAGCTGCCATAGTAGTTTGAGATGCTTGTTCTTGTAAAAATGCTTTTGAGAATTCTATATCAACATAACCGACAATATTCTTATCACTGTCATATAACGGAGTCGACACATCAATATGATTATCGCCGTTAGTAAGTACAAATTCGCTGCTCTTATCGGTTCTATCAGCTTGGCTGGAACCACTATACAACGAGGCTACTAATTTATTTTCATTATCATACACCCAAACATTTGAGACAGCAGCCTCTTCACTTGTTTCCTTAGTTTTTAAAAGTGATAATGTTTGGTTTAATGCAGCACCATCATCAAATAAAATTGTCTGCATTCCTAAAGATAAATTCTCAGAAAGTAATTTTGCTATAAATCTCGTATCGTTTATCATAATTTCAGTACCAAGACTTGATGCCTGATGTGGTGAATAAAATGCAACAAAGCTTCCAAGTACTATTCCAACAATTGCTATTAGCCCGACAATCTTAGTTTTCATTGATGTTAGTTTCATTTGTTCTCCTTAATTTATATACAATCGGTTATTTTACTGCTTTGGCAATTTTGAGAATAGCCGGATTCCAGTCTAGTCCTTCTTTTTTAGAAGCCGTCATATTGAGTGTTATACTTTGTCCTCCGCTATCATTCATTCCAATACCCAATGATATACCTTTTTCAACGAGTTCCGGTTTGTTTGTTATACTGAGAACCTTGTTGCTGCGAGTATATTCAATTGCTTTAGAAACAATTTTAGCATCTGCTATAACGAGAATATTTACTTGAGATGTTGGCAAAGCATCACTTTCGGTAACTTTACTCAAAGTGCATTTGGATATTTTCCATCCAATTGATTTTTTAAGTTCATCTGCTAAACCGGTAGAACCGACAACATGAATCGAAATATCACCTCCGGTAGACATTAAACTTTTTTCAAAAGTCAAGAGCTGCATAATAAGTCCCGATGCCATATTGGGAGGAGCATCTCCTGCATAGCTGGTAGTAGCAGTAGATAATATAACTACGCTTAACAATACAAAAATATTACCTATGCCTAAAATCTTTTTCATGGAAATCTCCTTGTTTCTATCTATAATATGTTATTTTAATTCTAAAATTACGTAATCTGTCTTTTCTGTACTAATCATATATTACATCCATTATGAGGATTGTTGATTGTAAAAACTTCCTCAAAAACAGAAGAATTCAATGGAGCATTTACTCCGAGATAAAACTCTGTTGTTTCTATCATAATTCGGTTTTACGATGGAGAACTTTAGAAGAATAAAGAGTTGTTTGGATATGAATTAAAATTGTATAAAAATAGTATAATCAGTATTAATTTCAGTTGAATAAACTTAACAGAGAACTTGTTTTTATTGGCAGCTTAGCGGTGCAGTTCCATTCTGAAACATGTATGCAAAAGAAAACTAAATCAGAAATCAGAAAATCAATATTACGAAATCACGAAAAAAAAACCAGGCAGCATTTCTTTTTTGTGACATATACATTACTTCCCTCAAGTTTGTAAACATTGTGCTTATCTTATTTATAATAAATTATAATATAAATTATTATGCACTATCTGTCTATAAGAGCTTGAAAACAAAGGCTTTTTATATCTAAAATATAACTATTGCCAAATTGAAAAAAATGAGTATACTTTGCCTTGTAACCTAAAGCAAACGAAGCACCTATATGTTAAAAAATGAGTTAGAAAAAAGATTCTTCCCTTATGTTATAAAACCCGGACGGTACGCCGGAGGAGAACCCGGTACAGTTATCAAAGACCACTCCGGTAAAACCCTCTATTGTCACGCTTTTCCCGATAAATATGAAATCGGGCAGTCTTATCTCGGACTTCAATCAATCTATCATATTGTAAATTCTGATGACCGTTTTGTATGCGAGCGAACATTTGCTGTTGATATTGATGCTGAAGAAATTCTCCGCAAAGAAAATCTCCCTCTGTTTTCACTTGAGACCTGTAAAGATGTGAAAGAATTTGATGCCGTCGGCTTTACTCTTTCGTATGAAATGGTTTTTACAACTCTTTTAAATATGCTCGACCTTAGCGGTATACCTATTCGTTCAAAAGACCGTGATGACAACTATCCTATTATTATGGCAGGAGGACCGGCAGCATATAACCCCGAACCGATGGCTGACTTTGTTGATATTTTCTTTATAGGCGATGCCGAAGTCGGACTTATTGAAATGCTTGAGATTATTCATACTCTCAAAGGACAAACAAAAAAAGAAAAACTTCTTGCCATCGCTCAAAAAGTTCAGTCGGTGTATGTTCCTGCATTTTACGATGAATTAAGAAAACCTATTGTTGAATCTGTCCCTGAATATATAATTGCCCGCATAGAACCGGAACTCAAACGGGAATACTATCCCGAACATCCTATTGTCCCGCTTGTCGAAACAGTACATAAACATCTTGCAGTTGAGATTATGCGTGGCTGCCCTCAAGGATGTCGTTATTGTCAGGCAGGTCCTATGTATCGACCGGTACGAATGAGACCTGTACAGGATATTGTTGAACTTATTGAAACACAAGTACGAAACTCAGGTGTAGAAGAAGTTACCTTATTATCGCTCTCATCATCTGACTACAAAGAAATAGATACTCTCGCATCAACTTTAGCAAGGAAATTAGAAAAAGAAAGAATTTCTGTTACTCTTCCATCATTACGCCCGGGTACTATTAGCGGTAAACTTCTCGATGCCGTCAAGCGTGTTCGAAGATCCGGTCTGACAATTTCTCCGGAAGCAGGCTCTGAGCGGTTACGGAAATTCATCCGAAAGGATTTCCAAGACGAAGCGGTTTATGATACTGTTTCGCTTGCATTTGAAAAAGGGTGGAAAACTCTCAAACTGTATTTTATGGTAGGGCTTCCGACTGAAACGACCAAAGACTTAGATGCTATCATAGAAATGGTAAAAAATATTTATCAGATAGGCTCAAAAACTCCTGGACGAAAAACTATCAATGTCACCCTCTCCCCGTTTGTACCAAAAGCTCATACGCCGTTTCAATGGGATGAAATAGTTTCTCCCAAAGATGTTTTAGAGCGAATATTGTATATAAAAAAACAGAACAGAATCGGCAATGTTACTTTTAAATATCCGGTCGTGGAAACATCACTTTTGCAGGGACTCATCGGGAGAGGCGGTCGCTCAATGGGCAAGGTTATCGAAACAGTTTTCAAAAATGGAGGACGGTTTGAAGGATGGAATGAATGTTTTGATTTTGCCCGATGGGAAAATGCCTTACACGAACACGGCATAGAGTATTTTGAAATGTTAAAGCCTATTCCTTTTTCAAAAGATTTACCGTGGTCACATATCCGCAAAGGTGTTTCAGTTGAGCAGATGAAAAAAGAACGGCAAAGAACTTCATTACAGCTCAAAGATTATATTCCACAAAAAAGAGATATTGAAATTTTAGAAAATACAAATCAAGTTATGGAATTTGGCAGAGCAAATAAAAAAGTTGTATCAAAACAAACCTTTGCCCCGACAAAAAATAAAGTACGGTTTCGTTTTGGTAAAGACAGCCGTTACAAATATATGGGACATCTTGATAATTTACGACTCATAGAAAGAATACTCCGAAAATCAAAACTTCCGATTATGTATTCTCAGGGATTTAATCCGTCTATGAAGCTTTCATTTGGACCGCCTTTAACACTCGGGTTTACATCTGAATCTGAATTTATGGATATTACTTTTGATTCAAATTATATGCCTTACATGGCAGAAACTCTCAAGGAATCAATGCCCGACGGACTAACTTTGTTCGATACTGCAATTATTTTTTCAAAAACAAAATCAATCTCTGCACTCCTAAACAGAGCTATTTATACTATTGATTTAGATAAATTACCAAACCCGGATTTACTTCCTGACAAAATCAGTACACTTCTGTCTCTTAATAAAATAGAAGTAGAACGACATAAGAAAAAAGGGACAACCGTAGTTGATTTGCGTCCCGCTATATATGCTTTAGAGATACATGAGAACAAACTGTTTTTGACATTAGGAATTGGAGAGGGCGGTTATGCAAAACCGGGGGAAGTTTTAAAAGAAATGTTAGGTGAGAGCTTTGATCTTTATTTAATGAATTCTTTTCACAGACTGGAACTATATAGAGAAAATGATAATGGACAAAAAATTTCAGCAATGGAACTTTAAAATATGAGTGAAAAAATATTCAAAAATCAAAAGTATGATAAAGTACGAGCAGCCTGTGTGAAAGCTCTTATTCTCCTTGAACAAGGGGAAACACTCGAGCAGGCAATAGCTAAAGCAATATCTGATATAGAACTTCGAGCTATCGACCGTAGATTTTTTTTGCAGTTGGTCAATGGTACAATCAAAATGCGTCGTCGTCTTGACCACGAAATAAAATTTTATCTTGCAAAACCGTCTACCGAACTTCCTTTAAAACTAAAAAATATTTTACGTCTTGGTTTTTATCAACTGCATTTTACCGATAGAATTCCCGATGCTGCCGCAGTGTCTGAATCAGTGAACTTAGCACATTTTATGACTGATAAATCCAAAGCTAATCTTGTCAATGCGGTCATGCGGTCTGCTATCAGAGAACCAAATAAAATTATTTTTGCTCAAAAAGATAAAGACCCCGTGAAATATCTGGGAGATTTTTACAGCTACCCAAATCATTTTGTTGAGTACTGTATGAACGAGTTTGGATTTTTGGCAACAAAAAATTTGCTGACATATTATAATGAAGCCCCCCGTGTTACCTACCGTGTTAATTTCTTAAAAGCAAAGCCAGATGAAGTGGCACATCTTTTAACCAAAAACGAAGTAGAATTTTCTTTCGGAAAATACCTTCCTGAATTTTTACGAATCGAAAGCGGCGGACTCCCGCTTGAGTCAGAACTTATTAAATCAGGTAAAGTATATGTGCAGGATGAATCATCCGGTATGGCTGTGCGTCTGATGAATCCCCGTCCCGGAAATTCTGTGTTAGATATGACCGCCGCACCGGGAGGAAAAACTACCTATGCTGCTATCAGAATGCGTAACAAAGGACGAGTTACTGCTATTGATAAAACACAAGAACGGCTTGAGATTTTAGTAGGTAATGCCCAAAGACTCGGAATAAAAATAATATCACCGGTTATTTCTGATATGTACGATTTTAAAGGAGGACCGTTCGACCGGGTGCTTTTAGACCCGCCATGTTCAGGCTGGGGTTCGGCAGGAAAACATTCTGACCTCCGCTGGGCAAAAACCTCCGAGGATACTACCAAACTCGCTCGTATTCAGCAGTCTATGATTGGACGGGCTTCAAAGCTGGTTAAACCGGGCGGAGTACTGGTTTATTCTACCTGTACTATTATCAAAGAAGAAAATGATATGGTTGTCGAAGACTTTTTGGCAAAACATAAAGAGTTTGAAGTTGAATCTGCCAAGGAATTTTATCCCGATGAGTTAGTTACTGATAAAGGATATGTAAAAACATATCCGTCGGTGGGTAAACTGGATGGGTCATTCTGCGTGAGATTAAAGCGAAAAGAGCACGCTTGATAATTTGTAGTTAAAACTTGCCTTTTTATCATTTTTTTTTCACTCTTGTGTATAAGATATATATGAAAATTTTTAACTAAGCATAATGGTGAAAAATGAATATACAAGCATCAAGACTAAATAAAAAGAAAAACAAAAACTCTTTCTACTCTAATCTTTTTCCCAAAGGCAGCACCTCAAGAAAAATTATGTCTTATGGCGGAATACCGCTTATTGTTTTATTCGTTTTATATTTTGTAATAAATTCAATTGTAATGCCGATTATAACCCGTCATGGTGAGGAATTCGCTCTTCCCGATTTTACTGATCAACGGCTGACCGAAGCACAGCTTGGCATCAACGATTTAAACCTTGCTTATGAAATCAGTTCCGAAGAATACTCCCCCGGCAAAGAAAAAGGTATTGTGTTAAATCAGTTTCCAATCGCCGGTACCGATGTTAAAGAAGGACGGATAATTAAATTTGTTGTTTCACTCGGACAAAAAAATATCATAATTCCCGATTTAAGCGGGCTGTCAGTCAGACAGGCAATGCTGAATCTTGAAACCGCAGGTCTTGTGTTGGGTGAAATTGCCTGGGCGTTTTCTGATACACTTCCTGAAAAAGTTGTCGTCTTTTCATATCCAAACAAAGGCATTGAAATCCCGATGGGTACTTCGGTAAATTTGATGGTCAATCGCGGAAGAGCATCAAATTTTACTTTTATGCCGAAAGTTGTCGGTATGACACTTGATGAAGCATCGGCACTTATTGAAGATAAAGTTCTCAAAGTTGGTATTGTCACCTATCGTACCGATGAAAACTATCTGCCTGAAACAGTGCTTGAACAATCGGAACCGGAGGGAACCGAGCTTGATATCCGTACCGAGATAGATTTGGTAGTCAGCACAACCGAGTAGGGGAGTGAAATTTTGTTTGAGAATAAAAAAAAAATAAAGAAAGAGTTATTTAAACTTATAAATACAGTTGTACTTGCTCCAGAATTTTCAGGTGAGGATTTTAGAAAACATCATCTTTCGATAAAAATACCACAGACAATAAGAGAACATCTAAGTTATGAAGAAACAAATAAATATTTATACTTAAATGAAACAATCTATCGGGGTTACGATAAAACATTTAATGTTCTGAGATTAGAAAAATGTTTGGAGTATTTAAACAATAAAGAATTAGATGACTTATTAAAGGAGTTGGTTTGTGAAATTCATTTTAAAAAATTAAATTTTAGAATTAAAGAAAACATAAATAATAAATTTATTGAATTCGTTAAAAATATTTCTAAGCCAATAAAAGAATATGAAATTGTTTTTGGTGTAGATAATTTAGAAGCAGATTGGAATGATTATGATTTTTGGGAATGTAAAATTACAACACTTGATCAAAATTTGTATGATAATATTTGTAAAAGTTATAATTCGTATAATTCAATTAAATCCTATTTTAACACTCATTTAAATAAACCAATAATAAAAATTACTGAATTTGGAAATAATTTAGATTTAGTTTTTAATAGAGCAAAATATAAAGCACGATTGAAATTAAATGCGTTGAGATCATTTATTAACTTTCAATACTCATCAATCAATGAAAAACAAACAATGTTTGATGTGTCTAACTTTGGTCTATTAATTGAAAAAGAAACAGGTAAAATACTTTCTGTAAAATTATTTAAAAATGACAGGGTGTGGAAATTTGATTGGAAGGGAAATTCTCCCGAACATATTGAAGACTATAATTTATTATTAAAAAAGACAGAACACTTTAGTAATGAACTGCAGAACAGAATTAATAGAACAATTTCATGGTTAGGTAAAGCGGTTCAAGAGGAAAATTATGATGATAAAATTGTTTATCTATGTACGGCTCTAGAAACTTTATTAGTAAATGAGAAAATTGGTCAAAAAGGAGAAAGGGTTGCTTACAGATTAATGCTTTTTGGGTTAAAAGAAAAAAAATATTTATATCCTTGTGATATTTTAATCATTTATGAAGTTCGATCAATAATTATTCATGGTAGTGAAATAGGGATAGCGACCAGTTCTCATTACAGTACACTTATGTTTGCTATAAAATTATTGTTGAAACAATTTATAGAATATGTAGACGAAAAAAAAACTAAGACTTTAAAAGAAACAATTTCTTCGATTGAAACAGATGAGAACCTTGATTTAATAAAACAATTTCTTTACAATGTAGATAATAAGCTTTCAGATAAAATTATAAAAACAATTGATAAAAAATAATTTTGTGGGGGTAAACGCTCTAGTATGTCCCTAATTAATACAAAACAGACAATTAATCCTTAAACTTTTTCGGTGGACGGGTGACAAACCCCTTGCGGTGTGTTTACTGTTCATAAATATGTGTATGGGTGTACCATTGTTTGTATCAGCGGCAGTATAGTAGGGCGGAACTCTTGAGCCGTTCCGCCAACCTGTCATACTCCACCACTCCTCTCCGTGCTTGCCACGGAGTCCGGTCTTTTCGGATTGAAAAATGGCTTAAAGCCATTTTTGCTCATATTAATTGTAGATCGGAAGAGCGTCGTGTAGGGAAAGAGTGTAGATCTCGGTGGTCGCCGTATCATTAAAAAAAAAACAAGAAGAATAAAAACATATATGTAAGAGT
>CAJVYT010000116.1 GCA_913009765.1 uncultured candidate division Zixibacteria bacterium | reverse complement strand
TGTATGTTTGGCTTCGATCACTTTCCGTCCTGCTTTTAAGGCTTCTTTTTTCGGGCCCCGAAAATAGCCCTGGGTTGTTTTCGTCCCATAATGTTCAGCAGCAATTTTTAAAATGTACAGTCCTTTCTCCGTTAAAGGCGCGTACGAAAAACCGAAAAGTCCCATATTGGTCGCATGCGTCAACTCGTACTTTTTGCCGCCGGGCGTGATGATCGCGGTTTCCTCATAGCTTGCCAGTCCGGAAAAATTATCTCCCATGGGCAGATGATGGCCTGAGCTTAAAAACGCCACCATACCTTTATCGGCAGGAGCCAGATAGGCGATTTGATGATGAGCCGTGGCTAAATTAATTGTCATAAAATAAACAGCTAACATTAAAAATATTTTTTTCATGACAGCTTCCTTTCACTTTTTTTCAAGAATTAAAATTTTTGTGGTCATCGTGAAGATCGGAAGAGCACACGTCTGAACTCCAGTCACACTGATATATCTCGTATGCCGTCTTCTGCTTGAAAAAAAAAAAAAACAAACAGAAAAAAGTATATGTCTGCAAACGACAAATCAAAAAAATCAATAGAGACATAGAAGTTGTTGCAATTGATGGAGACTTTTTAACTGCTGATGTCCAGAACGCCTTCAAAGCAGCTGACACTATAATTGGAGCTGTAGATAATGCGGGAACTAGATATGCTACGAACCGTCTCTCTCAAGCACATGCCATCCCTTATTTTGATGCAGGATGTGGTGGAAAAGCAGAAAATGGTACTCTTACTTATGCTGGAGGACAAGTATTAAAAATCACACCTGGTGGAGGCTTTTGTTTGGAGTGTGAGCCGTTCTTTTCTAAAGATAAAGCAAGAATTGACCTCATGTCTAAAGAAGAACAAAAAGCACAAGCTTCATTAGGTTATATCGATGGAATGAACATTCCTCAAGCCTCTGTTTACAGCTGGAACACAGCAACAATTTCAAATCTAATCTGGTTAATGATGCGATATGTTTCAGGAGACTGTCCTCGAGTCGATGGAATCGCAAATGACTTTATGAACTTTAAGTCATGGTCATGGCGAGAAGATATAGATGAAGAAGGTAATCGAAAGATACCAAAAAAATGTTCGGTTTGTCATAAAGATGGGTATTTTGGTAAAGGGGATGAAGTACCTTATCTCCTCAGACAGAAGAAAAACCAAAAAAATAATATTATTCCTTCTCCAAAATCTAATAAAAATAATGATAAAACTATACACATAACTAAAATTGTAGAAACTCTCAGAAATGAAGTAAATAGAAAATTATCACTTCCGTTAATGGAGCAGTTTAAAGAAGATATATCGTTAGCTGAAAAAGCCATCAGAACATTCATGTATGGCAAAAGCCCATTAGAAATTGAACTTGCGATGGATTATTTATTCCCCCAATCCGAATCGGAGGTTCCAAGTGAAAAAGGAACAAATAGAAAGACTAAAAAAAGCAAATAACATTAGTGATGTTGCTTTAGATTTAGGGATGATAATTAAAAACAATATGACAAATTGTTTTTATCCTGATAGACACAATAATAATGATATTCATCCCTCAATGTACATAAATCCAAACCGTCAGACTTTTAAATGCATGACATGTGGTGTATCAGGAGATGTTATTACACTGCTTCAACTCAAAGTCGGATTATCCTTTAAAGCAGCACTTGAATTCCTTGCCAAACGTGCAGGTTTAGATATTAACAATAACCAACAGTGTAATTTCAAAAGTCCCAAGATAACAAAATCATCTATTTCAAATAATGACTATGAACAATATTTAGATGTCTACGAAAGTTTTCTTACTTTGTGTAATGAGCCTTCAAAAGAGGCAAGACAATGGCTATATAACAGAGGAATTACAGATAAGACAATTGATATAATGAAACTCAAATGGGCTGACTCTCCTGATCAAATTCTCATCCAATTACGTTCTAACTATTCATCGAAACGCTTATCTGATAGTGGTCTTGTGAATAAGAGCGGTAAACTCTTTTGTTATGAGCATAAATTTATTTGGACATACTTTATAGATTCTAAACCGGTCTATTTTCAAGGGCGTTCCATATGTAAAGACATAAAACCAAAAGAAATGAACATCTCTAAACCGGTACCATTTCCATATAATATTGATGTGTTAAAACATAACCCTCACACCGTTATTGTTTGTGAAGGGGTAATTGACACATTGAGTTTGATAGAACACGATTTTTTAGCTATCGGTGTGATTGGAGTTCAAGGTTTTAAAGATAAATGGCTGGCATTATTAAAAAATGTCAAAGTTAAAGTCGCTTTTGATGCTGATCTTGCCGGTCAACAGGCATCTGAAAAACTTGTGATTAAAATGAAGAATTTTGGAATCAACGCTGAGTCGGTGATCCTTCCCGGAGGTTTTGATATCAATCGTTTCTTTCTCGTTATCGAAAACATGAAAGATGCCAAGGTGATATAATGTCGGAAGATCTTCTTACACCTCAAGAAATAGCCGATAAACTTGGTGTTAAAATATCAACTATTTATTATTGGTCGCATACAGATTCTATCCCTAGAATTAAACTTGGTAATCTGCTACGGTTTCGATGGAGTTCTATTTCAAAATGGCTTGATAAAAAGGAAAAAAAAGGTAGAAAAAGTAGAAAGCTTGATGTTGATAATTATCTTTAAATTAGTACTGTAATTTGTTTACACTTTCGACCAAATGAGCAGGGGCTAAATGAGCGTATATCATAGTTGTTTGAATATCCGAATGTCCTAAAAGTGTCTTAACGGTAGTAAGGTCAACACCGTTCATTATTAGATGTGAAGCAAAAGTATGTCTGAGTGAGTGTACTTGTGTAAAGTCATCAATTTCAGCCTCTTTAGCTATTTTTATTAATTCACGACGAAGTAGATTTTGCGAGTGTCCATTATTTGTCAATTGAAAGACTTTATCCTTGTTAAGGATTTTAGTTTGGTTAGATTTAAAATCATTCAGTACTTCAAATAATTCATTATTTATTGGTATTTCACGTTCACCAGTTTTAGGATTCCAATCTTTTTTTGATCGAATGTATATTTTTCGTAATTTGAAATCGATATCTTTCCAGGTTAAATTTTCAACCTCACCTTTACGCATACCTGTATGTAATAATGTAAAATAAATTGGAAAAAGATATCTAGGAGTATGCTTTAAAAACTTATTGATTTCTTCAGAAGTTAAAAACCTAAAAGGTTTTTTATCGTCAGACTTTAATGGTTTAACTCCTTTAATCGGATTCTCTTTGATATAATTCCACCTGACTGCTAAATTTAACATATATTTAATACCACCTACTTCCATATTAATTGTCCTTGAACGGGCTCCTTTTCTTGTAGCTTTCTTGATATCTTTTTTTGATTTTACTTTGTACCCATTTGGGTTTGTATATGTATTTCTTCTAAATGATTTATATTGTTCAATTATCCCTTCATTTAATTGAGAAACTTTTTTTACTGGATTTTTTCGTAAATTTAAAAATTCTAAAAAATGATTCATTATAGCTTGATAACGTTTTGTGGTACTCTCCCTATTATTAGTTAAATTATATTCTAAAAACCTCTCAATAAGTGTATCTATATTAATGTCTTGCTTGGTTAATTTATATTCATCACGAGCTATTTGTAGTTCTATATCTTTTAGAGCTAATTCAGCTACATTCTTGGAATTACCTACTTTTTTTCTGATTCGAATTCCGTTATATGAATAATCAATATACCATATTTTATCACGCTTATATATACGAGCCATAAAGTTCTCCAACAATTTAAATGACACAAATATGGCACAAACCATACATTAAAAAGATAGTAAGCTTATAAGCTACTGTCAAGTAATAAGATATAATTACTGTTTGAATTAATGCGGAGGAGGTAGGATTCGAACCCACGGTACATTACTGCACAACGGTTTTCAAGACCGCCGCTTTCGACCACTCAGCCACTCCTCCGGAGGGTTGCGAGACAAGCGATAATAACAGTTTTTATCGGCGATTTGTCAAGAAATTAAAGAACTATTTGCTCAAAATTCCTCTCTTTTACATAAAAAAGAGGAAAGCTTAAAGCCTTCCTCTTTACATCTTACTATTTAATTTAATCTAATCTTTATTTTTTATTGAAAGACCTGAAAAACTGGAACCTATTGCTGAAGTTGTATCAGGACAATCTTCTGTAAAAGACCATGTTGTAGTACCATCGGTAAATGAGATATTAGTTGTAGCACCCTGGAACATCAAAGTCGCTGTCCAACTTCCATTAATATTTAACGAGTCGAGTGACGATTCGCCACCGCCAACGCAGTTAAGGGCAATATTCTGATTAGCAACGATTGTACCCGATTCCGGACATTCTTCATCAACGTCTATTTGAAAAACTACATTTGTTATTGTAATTGAGTTTTTTAAGTCTAAATTACAGGTATCAACTGCTTCAATAAATTGAAGATCTAAAGTATCATTGGAATTGCCATTTACAGTTACAGTTGCCAAGGAATCAAAATAAGGAACAGCGGTAAGATCTAAAGACTGATGACCGACACCGGAACCGTAATTATTATTTTCAAATGCATATTGGGTACGTATTTTTAATTCATTCATTGTTGAATCAGGAATTGGAACCGGTTGATTATTTACAATTGTTTGAATTGAATCAACACCCTGTACAGTTGTTGTATCCTCAAAATCAATAAATGTTGCACTATAGTCAAAAACATGCCATCCGGTTGATATGTTATAGCTGTAATTGTTAACTATAATTATTGTAGAATCAGAAGCGGATTTGTTGTAAACAAGTTTAGATGAAGAACTTGACGGAAATTGCTGACCTAACAAATCAAAAGATAACTCCATTCCAACACCTGTAATATCAAATGATGGCTCACTTACAGAATCTCGCATAAATTGAAATGTTGCTGATGTTGTATCGCCAAGAATTAAGTTAGATTCAGTTGTTGAATCAGAACTGCAGCCAATCATCGAAATCACTATAATAGCAACGGCGATAAGAGTTAAAAGTGTTATTTTTTTCATTTTTTCTCCTTAATTATGAGATTATATCATTATTCATAAATGTAGTATCGACATAAAAGATGATGATTTTTAACTTTATATATAAATTTTAATATTTAAGCAACTAAAAAAGAGACAATTATTGTCAGCAATTTAATATCTATAGGAGATTAATTGATTGATTTTCATTTTAATCTAAATAAAACCTCATATATTCCCCTAAAATAATATATAGAGATAAAATGCTTACAAAACAAAAAATAGCTATTCTCAATTCTCGGCAAGGTTTATATCCCTGCCGTTTGCATGCTTGGATACAGAAGACTCTTGAAACTCTTACTTCACTCAAAAGTTCACAACCAGTTATTCTGTCATCTATCGGAATGTCAACTTGGGATTTAGTGACTATCGCAGCATCAAGATTACAACTGCCTCTTGAATTACATATTCAAATAAAAAATAAACAAACCAAAGAAGAATTAGCCAAACAAATTATTTCCGGATATAAATTAAACCCTCAATTTGTTTCTTTTCATTTTATAACTGAAAACTCAGATAAAGTTTTTCAAACCAAAAGAGACAATACAATTACAGCATCTGCTGATATAATTTTTCCAATATCCATACGCAAAAAAGGTAATCTTGAAAGACTTATATCAACACACCAACAAAAAGTAAACAACCTATTCCAAATTGATTATAAAAACAGAACTGATAAAATTGCGTATACTCTCAACCATTGTAATCTCAGCACAGAAATTCAAAATATTTCAAATAAATATATAATTCATTGGACAAAAACCTCAAAAAATAAATGGTACTATGAACGACAATATGATTATTACAAAGACATTCTCCGGTCGGACATATATCCAAGAAGTGCATTTGACTCCCTCACCAACATAATCAATCTAAAAAAAATTTACGCCACTCCCACCCACATGCCTCAAAATATTCCGACTGTATCATTTACATCTCTCACCCCTATGGAAATAGTGCCGCTTTTTAGATGGAGAAGCCGATACCAAGAGATGTCATTTGAACCGTATGGTATAGGTATTAAAAAAGAGATTGCTGCTAAAAGAAATATTCAAAAAGTGTTGTACTATGATAAAAACGGATCCGACGACATTTCCATTATAAATGAAAAAGTTTGGCTTACCCAATCAAAAGGTGAACGTACAAATTGGGAGTCAGAAAATGAATACCGTCATTTAGGTGATTTTCATTTTGAAGATATTGATAAACAAAATATTATATTATTTACACGCTATAAAAAAGAAGCCGATCAACTTCAAAAATTAACCGGCATTCAAACTGTCTCTTTTAATTCTTAATCTATTTCAACAGAAGCATCTTCTTGCTTTCAGAATATGAATCTGATGTTAGTTTATACAAATACACCCCCGAGGCAAATTCAGATGCATCCCATACTATGCTATACTGTCCGGCATCGGCTGTTTCATTTTTCTCATATATTTTCTGTCCAACTAAATTAAATATCTCAAATTTATACTCCGTACGCTTGGGCAGTTCAAACAAAATTGATGTTGTCGGATTAAACGGATTCGGATAATTCTGAGACAAGGAAAAACTTTGCGGCAGTTCTATATCACAACTATCAGGTACTCCATCGTTGTCTGCATCTGCCAAATCATCAAAGCCGGGACATATATCACAACTATCAGGTACTCCATCATTGTCTGCATCTGCTAAGTCATCAAAACCCGGACATATATCACAACTATCAGGTACTCCATCATTGTCTGCATCTGCTAAATCATCAAAACCCGGACATATATCACAACTATCAGGTACTCCATCGTTGTCTACATCTGCTAAATCATCAAAACCTATACAAACATCACACGAATCTCCAACACCGTCACCATCTGTATCTTCTTGAGTTGGATTATAAGTAAATGGACAATTATCAATTGAATCACTTATTCCATCATTGTCAAAATCAATAAGTCCAAGATAAACATTAGATGCTTCTAAAGCGGCATTTTGAATATCCGAATACGTATCACCGGCAAGTAATGCAAATGTAACAGTGTCGATTTGATTATCAGCAAGTGAAATCTTTGCTGATGTTACTTGAAACAAATCTTTTCGTAGACTTTTGAAAGTTTCACTTCCCGCAAAACCGTTTGACAATGCTCTTATTTTTTCCAATTCCGTTAAACCGTCATGAGCAGCATCAGCAAGCGAAGAAGGGAACGCAGCAGAATCAGCAAGCTCAGTAAACGATCCATCCGTTGCCGGATGAAGAACTTTAACCCCGCGATAATTAGAAAGAACTCCTGAACTATTATACGCAACCCATGAGAAATCATCGGTGAGTTCATATCCTCCTGCATTTGAATTATATGTAGGGACATCCCAATCCATATACAACCCGACATACAGATTACTCAAAGAACCACCCGAACGGTTTGTAATCACAAATTGTAAAATAATAAAGTCCTGATATAGAACATTACTAAAGGCATAACTATTTTGTTCAATCTCAAGCCCAATAGGGTTCTCAGCTCTAGAGTCTGAAAAGCGTGCAAACGATTCTTGAGTAACACCTATTTTGGGAGTTACAAATGTAATATCACCGCCCGGCATCACTTGAAAATCTCCATCCGGTTCACCACCGAGATTACGAACACCGTCAGAAACATTTGTTAAATTCTGTCCTATCATAAGCCCACCCTCAAATAAATCATCTCCCCCGCCATTATAGCGAAATCCTGAACCGCCTATGGGGAAAAATGAACCGGCACCTAAACCAAAAGTACCAAAATTTGAAAGAGAAAACTGAATATTTCCAACATTATGAGTTACGAAAGAGCGAGATGTTTTTGGTTCAACTACATAATAAAGCTTTAAAGTATCAGTATACCCTGCTCCCGACACTTCTAAATCAATAGGAAGAAACGAACCAACCGATGCGGTATCTGCAACGACTGCTTCAAATGATGAACCTGCTCTAACGGTATCCCCCTCGGCAATAGTTCCAAATGATGCCGAACCGGCAAGAACTTCCAATGCAGGATTCACACCGATAATAGAAGCAGTAACAGAACTTACCGATGCTCCCCTGTTTTGCAAGACGATTGTACCAACTACCGTGTCACCTGCTGAGATGGATGGATGGTCAAAACTGTACAAAGAAATATTTGGAGTCGAATTAACCGATGATAAATTATTTAACGCAGTAACACAATCAATCACTCCCCATCCTATATCATTATTCGGAACGACCTGTCCAATATTTTGAGTCGAAGTCAGAATTGCCGTTTTAATTTCATCGACTGTCGCATTTGGATTTTTTTGACGCAGTAAAGCAACAAGTCCCGACACATGAGGAGCCGCCATTGATGTTCCCGACATAGAGCCATACAACCCATTTGGATATGTTGACCTTATCGCAGTCCCCGGAGCAACGACATTTGGTTTAATTGCTCCTACCGGACAAATAGATGGACCTCTTGAAGAACTTCCTGACACTGCTTCGGTTAGATGATCGATATTACCAATAGCAAAACAATCAAGGGAGTCATTTGCTCTATTGGCAGGATTACGAATTGTTGATGCACCGAATCCACCCTCATTACCGGCAGCAAATATATTAACTATTCCTAAAGCTTCGGTGTTATCTATTAAATCATAAAAAAGATTTTCACATTCTAACCCCGGTATCCCCCAACTATGGTTGATAACATCAGGAATATCATCCATAGTATTTGGGTCTCCGTCCGGGTCTGCCGCCCATTCAAAAGCATCAACAATAGATGTTCCCGCAATATCAATAACCGCCGCAGAAATCCATTTTGCCCCGGGTGCAACACCAACAGTATCGCCGGATAATGTATCAACACCTACCATAATACCCATTGTGTGCGTACCATGATTAGTATTACAACCTGTTAAACCACAATCCGGAACAGAATGAGGAGCTAATTGATTCTTGGCAGGGTCAAACCACGATGCCAAGGAATCACCGTCAAGACCTCTCCAACTATGTTTTAAGGCAGGATGCTCCCCGTCAACTCCGGTATCAAATGAACAAACAACCGACCCTGCACCGGTGTAACCCATCTTCCATGCCGAATCGGCTCTGATATATGTCAAGTTTGATTCAACACCGGCAGAAAGACTCATACTGCTTTTTTGCACAATTTTAGGTTCTATTGTTACTAACTGCGGAGCAATATATATCTTTTCAATATCTGTACGATTAGCAAGTTTTATAATTTCTTGCGATGTAAGGTCTGCTTCAACAAGATTTATCATCCAATGCGGTTTTATATTTTTATCTTGAAAGTTTGGCAATGAACGTAAATATCCTAAAACCGACCGCTGTGCATTTGCATGACTTTCTTTAAGATTAGTCAGAACTACTTTATACCGCTCGGCTCTTGTCTGCATTGCAGATGAATGAGCGGCGGCTATTTGTTTTCCGTTCACAACTTTTGGTAACTCTATCCAAACCGATATAAGTTGGTCAGTTTTTGAGACTTGCATTTGAGCTTGTAAATCATCAGAGATGTCGGCAGCATGTATAAATACAGGGCATAAGATGATAGTTAAAATAAAAAATGTTCGTAATAATCGCATATTTGTTCTCCGGTAGTCTATTGACGAAACAAGTTGAAATCAGTTTAAAAAAATTATATACTTTAAAATAACCATCTTTTTAAAAAAGAACAGAGAAAAATTTGATTTTTGGACAAAATTCATGTACTTTTTATGCACACTTATTATGAAAGGGTTATATTATGGAATTTAAAGATTTAGATAAAGAACAACTGTTAGGTGTTATTGAAGATTTCTCCAAAAACTGGCTTGCTCATGACGGACTTTGGTTTCAGGCAGTCGAACGAGGGCAGGACATGAAAACAGCTATTCAATACGACACCGAAGCATGGGAAAAATTTACTGTCATTGAAGCACGACGTATTATGAAACGTCATAATATTGCTGAAAACTCAGGACTTGAGGGACTCAAGAAAGCTTTGCAGTTCAGATTGTATGCCGCTATTAACAAACAAACAATAAAAAATGAAACCGAGAACTCATTTGAATTTTATATGATTGACTGCCGTGTACAATCAGCACGAGTCAGAAAAAAAATGCCTCTGTTCCCATGCAAAGAAGTCGGCATTGTTGAATACACCGGCTTTGCTAGTACAATCGACTCAAGAATAAAAACCGAAGTTATCTGTTGCCCGCCGGATTTAGAAGCAGGTGAAAAATTCTTTTGCGGTTGGAAATTTAGCATAGAAGAATAAATTTATGTAGGTCGTGGTTCCGATTCCAAAAAATATAATCGTGAGAAACCCGACATCTGTTTAATTGTGTAGTCAGGAACCCTTTCCTGACTATATGTCGGGTTTCTCGACTTTAAAATCTTACGATTATAAACCAACGGAACACCGACCTACTTCTGAGCTTGTCGAAGGGTCAGAACAACTCCTAATAATGGTAATTATACTCTTGCCAAATCAAGTGAGAAGTGGTATGTAAAGAGAAAAGTATAAGCCATAATAGGGTAGGATTTTGTGTGTAGTTTTCGTTTGTATTTAGATGAGACCGGTACTGATAGTAGCAATCCATTTCTTTACGTAGCTGGATGTATGATGGAAATAAATTTTCTGTTTTGTCAGTTCCTGATTCGCCTAGGCGAATTGTGAACTGACAACTTGTGCATGGCAGACACCCTCGTCTGCCAATGATATGCTTCTTACAACCCTAACTGCTTTCTATAATACTCAACAGTTCGACGGACTCCCTCTTTGAATTCAACTTCAGGCTCATAACCAAACTTGGCGAGCTTATCAATCGATGCATACGAATGTTTAATATCGCCGGCTCGTTCGTCTTGATAGATTGCTTTAATATCACACCCGATAATTTCTCGTAGGATGTCCAATGTTTCATTGAGCGTAAACTGTCCGTTACAACCAACATTAAAATAATCACCGCAAATATCATCATTAGTAGCCGCAAGTAAATTCGCTTGTACACAATTATCTATATAGGTAAAATCACGTGACTGTTCCCCATCACCAAATACTGTCGGTTGTTTCCCTTTTAATAGTGCTTCAATAAATTTTGGAAATACTGCCGAGATCGGAAGAGCGTCGTGTAGGGAAAGAGTGTAGATCTCGGTGGTCGCCGTATCATTAAAAAAAAAACGCAAATAATATAATATCATAAGTGAATTCACGTGTTCACATATCAA
>CAJVYT010000115.1 GCA_913009765.1 uncultured candidate division Zixibacteria bacterium | reverse complement strand
GTCAGTTCAGACTTTACCTTGCTAACAGATGAGGGGTAATGTGTCTGTTTCTGAAAAAGAAAGAATTGCAGAATCTCTTTTAAATTATATTCGTCTCAATCAGACACTAACTGTTGAGAAAATTCTCTCTACATTTTCTATTTCTTTGACAGAATTGTTAAATCATATCCAAATGATTAAATCGTGGGGATATGACATTAAAAACGATAATAATTCTGTTACTTTTATCTCTGCTCC
The DNA here is from genome assembly GCA_913009765.1 of uncultured candidate division Zixibacteria bacterium. The sequence goes on along the minus strand of CAJVYT010000115.1, from coordinate 11,110 downwards.
TGATGCTCTCATTGATTCGGAAATTTCATACTGCCTGCAAACTAAAAAAATAGGCAGTAGAATATCTGCCTTTCAATCGGTTATATCTACTAACGAAACCGCCGCTACACTTGCCGAACAAGGTGCCGATGAGGGTACTATTGTTGTTGCGGAAAAACAGACCAAAGGCAAAGGAAGGTTTGGCAGACACTGGCATTCTATAGAAAAAAAAGGAATCTACTGTTCACTTATTTTACGTCCTTCACTTTCACCCGAATTTGCCCCCGGTTTGTCCCTGATGACAGCTGCTGCTCTTGCCGACACCTTTTCATTATTTACTCAAGCAAAAGTACAAATAAAATGGCCTAATGATATTTTGCTAAACGGAAAAAAAACAGCAGGAATTTTAACCGAACTATCTGCCGATAAAAACAAAATCAACCATGTTATTGTTGGGGTTGGTATAAATATTAATCATACTCCTGAAGACTTTCCCGTCGATTTGTTATCAACGGCAACATCGTTATGTATTGAAAACAGAGAAAAAGTTAGCCGTGTTGAGTTTCTTCAAAAGTTTTTAGGCAGTTTTGAAAACGCTTATGAGTGCTACAAAACCGACCGTCTAAAATCGATGCATACAAAATTACGAAACTATTCCTCGCTTTTAGATAGTGAGATAACATTATCAAACGGTAAAAAAGTTATAAGCGGAAAAGTTGTAGACATAAACAAAGATGGTGCGTTAGTGTTGGAATTGGATGGAAATACTATTGTAGTTAATTCAGGTGAAGTAACGGTAGTGAAAAAATAATTGAGGAGATTAAAAATGACCGACAAAGTAAAAATCAAAATCCACAAAAACGCATCGGCGAAAATAGAAGCGGAATTTATTGAAATTGAACTACCCGATGGTACTATTGTTGAAAAAGAGGGAAAAGCGTTTATCTGCCGCTGCGGCAAATCAGCGAAACAACCATTCTGCGACGGAGCTCATAAAGAATGTAAATTTGAAGAGTAGGACACTACGTGTCTTGAAAGAGGGGCAGACGAGGGCGTCTGCCGCCCACTAAATATCTCCACCACTCCTTTCCGTCGAAGACGGAATCCGGTGTAGAAACTGTTTGAGCAACATTATAGATACTTCTGTTTTGTTGGGTTGGGCTTGGAAATCTCGATCTATAGATTACTGCCCACGAATTTCATTTAGATAGAATGTATCAATAATATTCGTACTATCAATTGTAATTTTGTCAATATTTCCTTGGTTCCATTGAATTATTGTAGTTTTAAACGACCAAGCAAGCTGATAATTTCCCGGTGGTAGATTATCAAGGTTAAAAAATCCTTCTAAATTGGTTTTTGAATGCCAAGTGCCTATACCCCATAAAGTCATAATTGCATTTGAAACAGGTAAAGAGTCTTTTTTTAATAATGCAAAACCTGAAAAAGAAAATACGGTATCTTCTATAAGCATTGGATATGGGATATAGAATGTATCAATTCGTTTACTAAAATCTAACTCATCAGTAAATTTATACCCATTATGAGAAAATTTGATCGGGTTTTTTTCTTTTTTATCAACATAAAACAAATACATGCTCGAATCATTGGTTGTTGCTCTGGTTCCATCTGACAAAGATAGATTTATTCCCGCAAGAATAGTTGAATCTTTACTGTTTAAAACTAATACATATACAATATGTATATTCGGTATACGACCAAGTTTCAAATATTCTCTCTTTCCAACTACCTCAATCACTTTTATTTCTTTGTCGTTATCCTCCAAATAATATGTACCCCATTCAAGCGGTAATGAGTCAGGAGTTACTAAAACAGAATCAACAATAAGTTTTTTACACCCTAAACTTTCAAAAGTAAGAGAATAATATTTATTTTTCAAATTTATAAACTTAAAATTACCAAGCCTATCTGTCTTTATAACCGCATTGCCATCATCTAAACTTACGCTCACACCTACAGCAACTTGTTTCGTTGTAGTGTCATAGACCTTACCCACAATAATACCAGTCGCGTTTGATATATTAGTAGATAGATAAAATATTAAACTTATAACTATAAAAATTTTTAGTAACCACATACAATCCCCTTATATATAATAAACGATAGAATTGTTAATATTGTTTAATTGCTTATTCAAGACCCTTCGACTCCGCTCAGGGTGACTTGGAGGGAAACTTTACTTACTATTAGTAGCGGTGGCTAAGAATAAACCGGGGTGGTCTTCAATTTGTTCGTTGATAAATTTACTTTTTTGGAGCATCTCGCGAAGTGTGCCTTCAGAAGGAATATCATCATCCGCCACTACTCCACCAACTTTGTGATGAATCTCAACCATCTCTTTGGTAGATTCAAGCTGGATAATATTTATTTTACATTTTGCTTTTAGCACCCGATGGGCTTCATCTAATGCCCGCTGCTGGTTGCTAAAATGTGGAAAAGAGGCAAAAGCAACAATCATGTCAAACGTTGAATCAATAAACGGCAAAGCAACCGCATCGGCATCAACAACTTCTACATTGGGAAAGGGAAAATTACGACGAGCTTTTTGTGCCATTTCGGTCGAAAAATCAACACCGGTTACCGAACCGCTATCGCCGACAGCTCTTCTGAGCATATCAAAAAGAATGCCGGTACCGCATCCAAGGTCTAATATATGCATACCTTCGGTAACTCCGATTTTACCAACTAAATGACGCAGACGATCAAGGTCTTCAGCAGTAAAGGTATAATCCCACTCTTCGGCGAGTCTGTCAAAAAATGCTTGGTGTTTATCGTGCATAATAACCCAATTATATATTGATTACCGATTATGTCAAGTCTTTTAGTTACAACCTATAACTATTTTTTCATTCACCTTTCAATATAACAATTACAAACAAAAATGTGATTTAAAAAATCATAAATATCTCTTTGTATAAGTGTATAATTGTTTATATTGCAAGATTAACTAAAATGAGAAAAAGATGGTAAAAAATAATCATAAGTATAAGAAAAACAAAGAGTTCCTGCATGTTAAAGGTGCCAGAGAACATAATTTAAAAAATATAGATGTAAAAATCCCACGTGATTCTCTAACTGTTATCACCGGTTTGTCCGGTTCAGGTAAAAGTTCACTTGCCTTTGATACAATTTATGCCGAAGGACAGCGACGTTATGTTGAGTCTCTTTCTGCTTACGCCCGTCAGTTTTTAGGTTTGATGGAAAAACCGGATATTGATTTTATCGAGGGACTTTCTCCCGCTATTTCTATCGAGCAGAAAGGCACCGCCAAAAATCCACGCTCTACGGTCGGTACCGTCACAGAAATCTATGATTATTTCAGGCTTCTTTTTGCCCGTATCGGCGTACCTCACTGCGTTAAATGCCGTCAGCCGATTACCCAGCAAACCGTAGAGCAGATTGTTGATTCGGTGCTGACTTTTGAAGAAGGTACCCGTATGATTGTCTTGGCTCCACTTGTTCGAGGTAAAAAAGGTGAGCATAAAGATATTATTGATGAGGCAAAACGTGAAGGGTTTGTACGTCTTCGTGTAGACGGCGAAATTGTTGAAACTGATTCTGAAATTGAACTCGATAAAAAGAAAAAACATACTATCGAGGCAGTCGTAGACCGTTTAGTAGTAAAAGCAAAATCAAAACGCCGCCTTGCCGATTCGGTTGAAACAGCTTTAAAAATTGCTCAAGGGACTGTTTTAATAAATATAAAAAGTAAAGACCTCCTCTTTTCAGAGCAATTTGCCTGTTTGAATTGCAATATTTCGTATGAGGAGCCATCACCTCGCCTTTTCTCATTTAATTCTCCTTTCGGAGCGTGCCAAGTATGTGATGGTCTGGGGCAGAAAATGAAAGTCGACCCAGACCTTGTTGTGCCGAACGATTCTTTATCTATCAACGAGGGTGCTATCAAACCGTGGGGCGGTGCAGAAATGGCAAACTGGTACCGTGCAATGCTTAAAGGTGTTGCCGATTATTATGGTTTTAAATTCAATACTAAATTTAAAAAACTCCCCAAGAAGATTCAGGAAATTATTCTCTATGGCTCGGGAAAAGAAAAAATGCAGTTTGAATATGTACCGTCATCAGGAAACGCAAGAACTTCGGGAATATACGAATCAACCTTTGAAGGTGTCATTCCGCATTTGGAACGAAGATACAAACAGACTCAATCAACCGGTGTACGCAATTGGATAGAGTCATATATGTCCAAAAATACTTGCCCTGCCTGTGAGGGTGCTCGTTTAAGACCCGAGGCTCTTTCTGTCATACTTGATAGAGAAACTATCGACACTGTAACGGCAATGTCTATTAAACAGACAATACAATTTTTCAAAAATATAAAACTAACCACCCGTCAAAGCACAATCGCAAAACAAATCTTAAAAGAAGTGAAAGAACGGCTTGGGTTTCTCTCAGATGTCGGGCTTGACTATTTAACGCTCAGCAGAACCGCATCGACCTTGTCAGGAGGCGAATCGCAACGAATTCGGCTGGCAACACAAATAGGATCCCGCTTGGTTGGAGTGCTTTATATTTTAGATGAACCGTCGATAGGGCTGCATCAGCGTGACAATGACAAACTCTTAAAAATGCTAATGGAACTTCGAGACATCGGCAATACAGTTTTGGTTGTAGAACATGACCGCGAGACAATAGAGCATGCCGACTTTGTCATAGACCTTGGTCCCGGTGCCGGAGTGCATGGCGGAGAGATTGTCGGAATCGGAACTCCCAAAGATATTATTAAATCAAAAAAATCTATTACCGGACAATATCTTGCAGGTAAACGAAAGATAGAACCGCCAAAAGAACGACGTGAACCAAACGGAAACTTTATCAAACTTTTTGGAGCAACCGGAAACAATTTAAAAAATGTTGATATTGAAATACCGCTCGGCTGTTTTGTCTGTGTGACAGGTGTATCCGGTTCGGGAAAATCATCAGTTATCAACGAAACCCTCTATCGAATTATGGCTCGTCATTTTTATTCAAGCCGCAAAAGTCCTCTTCCGTATAAAAAAATCAAAGGGTTAGAACATATCGACAAAGTAATAGATATCGACCAATCGCCTATCGGTCGAACACCCCGTTCAAACCCCGCTACGTATACGGGGCTGTTTACCCACATACGTGAACTTTTTTCAAGGCTCAACGAAGCGAAGGCACGAGGTTATCTTCCCGGACGATTTTCTTTTAACGTTAAGGGCGGAAGATGCGAAGCGTGCGAAGGTGACGGTATAATAAAAATCGAAATGCATTTTCTTCCTGATGTATATGTACCGTGCGAAATTTGTAAGGGAAAACGATATAATAGAGAAACTCTTGAAGTTACCTTTAAGGGGAAATCTATTGCCGACGTGCTTGATATGACTGTCGAAGAAGCCCTTAAGTTTTTTGATAATATCCCACGTATAAAAAAGAAACTGCTGACTCTTTTTAATGTCGGACTTGGTTATATTCATCTCGGACAGCAGGCAACCACTCTTTCAGGAGGTGAAGCACAGCGTATTAAACTTGCGACTGAACTTTCTAAAATGGCTACCGGACGAACAATGTATATTTTGGATGAACCGACAACCGGACTTCATTTTGAAGATATACGTATGCTGCTTTCGGTTTTAAATGAACTGGTTGACCGGGGCAATACTGTTTTGGTTATTGAACATAATCTTGATGTTATCAAAACCGCCGACTGGATTATAGATATAGGTCCCGAAGGGGGTGATGACGGCGGACGGATTCTTGCCGTAGGAACTCCGGAAGATGTTACTAAAGTTAAAAGCTCCTACACGGGACATTATTTAAAACGAGAACTTAAAACCAAAACATAGTTATAACTATGTAGGTCGGGTTCAAAATTGAGCGACAGCGAATCTGGAACCCGATAAAATAAACTGAACGGGGTCAATCACAAGTTGTGGACAACCCGTATACAAGTAGGAGTATTTATGGACCTTATTACTTTTATCCTACGCTATGATTTTATTTCAAAAAAGGTAAAGCTAACTTGGAATGATATTACTTATGCTATATCTCAACAGTTAATTTCTAGAGAGGTAGTGATTAAATATGCTATGGATGAATTATCAAAAGCTGATACTTATCCGCCTCAATTAGCAGAACTTGCATCATTAACAAAGAATGACGATGTTCATCCTCTAATTGACGAACTTGGTAGTTTAGAAGGAAAAGAAGTAGATAAGAAAAAGTGGATGTATCTTTTATTAGCTTTTGTATTTGAAAATCAAGATAAATTTGAAGATCCTTTTGGGATGGTAGCAATTATTTATTCAAATTTCGATTACCCAGAAGAAGTTTCTAACTTTGTACATTATATGCCTTCTAAAGGTACAGGTTCACTTTTAGATAAGTGGGAAGCATATCTCAAAGACAGAGAAGAATACTACTCTAAGGATTAATAGCTCGTCAGTTCCACGGCCAACTAAGGATTAAATATTATTAAAACACTAACAAAACTAAGGATACTCACCCATGCCAGAGTTACCTGAAGTAGAAACCGTAGTCCGAGGTCTTCGCAAGACTGTACTTGATAAAACTATTGCAAAAGTTATAATCGACGCACCTCAAAAATCAATTGTTGTCTCACCGTCTTTTAAGAATAAATCGTTTGAGTCAATCATAAAAAATAAAACTATAGAAAAAATCAACAGACGTGGAAAAAATATACTGGTAGAATTATCGGGAGATATAACATTGTGGGTTCATCTCAAAATGACCGGTCACTTTTTTTATAAGAATATTAATATACCAAAAGAAAAACATGATTTAGTTATTTTCAAATTCAAAAAACCTGACAACAGCAATACATTAATATTCAATGATTACCGTCGCTTCGGCAGGCTTCGTCTTTTTTGTTCAGATGAAATTTGGGAACAGAAAGGTTTAAAAGAACTCGGACCGGAACCTCTTGAAATATCATCTGATGATTTTGTAGCTTTGTGTAAATCAAAAAAGAGAATGATAAAACCTGCTCTGCTCGACCAAAAAGTTCTTGCGGGGATTGGTAATATCTATGCTGATGAATCACTGTATGCATCAAAAATCCATCCCAAACGGATAATGTCATCGCTCTCTAAAAAGAAGCTGGTTGAACTGCATGGTCATATTCAAAGAATATTATCAATGGCAATAGACAAAATGGGCTCATCGGTAGATACATATACCGGAGTAAACGGAAAAACAGGAAAGTTTCAGAATTATCTAAAAGCATACGGTAAAGAGAGTGTCCCATGTGAACGATGCAATAGAAAAATTACCAGAGAGAAAATAGGTTCCCGCTCGGCACATTACTGTCCAAAATGCCAAAAGATTTAATTATTCTTAACCTATCCGCAATCCGGTTTGTTTGTTGAAAAAATGCATCGATGATTCACTCACAGAAAAAGTAACTGTCTCAGAAATCTTTTTTGGCTGCTGACATCCTGATATTTTTAATTCTATACCGTTATAGACAATTGTAATAATATATTGTTCACCAAAATATTCCGATGCGGTCACTTTTGCTTGAAACTGCCCATTATTATGCAGCGAAATATCCTCAGGGCGAATACCCATTAGTAAATTGCTGTTGTCGTCTATTTGAAAAGATTCAACCTGCATACCAAACGGCATAAGATATTTATTTTCAATAGTCGCATCAATAATGTTCATTTTCGGAAAACCGATAAACTGTGCAGCAAAAACAGAGTTTGGTTTTTTATACAACTCTTCGGGAGTTCCAAGCTGCACAATTTTACCGTTATTCAAAAGTAAAATTCTATCTGCCATAGAGAGAGCTTCGGCTTGGTCGTGGGTTACATGAATTGTCGTTGTGTTCAACTTTTGCTGAATACGAACAATCTCTGCACGCATCTTCACCCGCAAGTCCGCATCAAGATTCGAAAGCGGTTCATCTAAAAGAAAAATATCCGGTTTCCGAATTATTGCCCGTCCCAAGGCAACTCGCTGACGTTGACCGCCTGAAAGTTCTGACGGCTTGTTTAAAAGTTTATCGGTAAGTCCAAGCATCTCGGCTGTATTGATAACCTTTTCTTTTATAACTTCTTTTTTTTCTTTTGCAATCTTTAGAGGAAAACCAAGATTTTTTTCTACGGTCATATGTGGATACAAAGAATAATTCTGAAACACCATTGCTACATTTCTGTCTTTTGGTTCCAACCTGTCTATTCGTTTATCATTGAGATAAATTTCGCCCGAAGATAAATCTTCAAGTCCTGCTATTAATCGAAGCAGTGTAGATTTACCACAGCCGGATGGACCCAAAATTACTAATAACTCATTTTCATTAAGTTCTAATGTAATGTTTTTGAGAACTTCTGTTTTACCAAACGATTTTATAATTTTGTTAAGATATAATGAGTTCATTTATTCCTTGTCAATAATTGTACCGTCATTAATTAAAAACGATTTCCCTTGTGCTTTCAAAAAATCCGGAGGGTCAACTGCTGTAGTTAAAAACAATTGATCAAAATTAGCAAATAAATTTATCAATCCTTCAGACCGTTCGTTGTCAAGCTCGGCAAAAATTTCATCAAGTAAAAGAAGCGGTGTAATCTGACGTTTTTCTTTTATCAGCTTATACACTGCCAATTTTAAAGATAAAGCCGCCGTACGAATCTCTCCCTGTGAACCATAGTTACGTGCCGGAAGAGAGTCTACATAAAAAGAAATATCATCAAGATGCGGACCAACCAAAGAACGTTCCATGATTGATTCTTTCATACGATAGTTGTCAAGGGTTTCTCTAAATTTGTCTTGAATTGTTTCAAGGCTGACCGATGAATCTAAATTTTTTACAGACGGTTTATACTCTAATGAAAAATCAGAACCATTGGCAATATGCTGATAATTTTCTTTGGTCTCAATTTTTATTGCCTCTAAGAATTGTTGGCGTAACAAAATTATTTCTGAACCATTTAACACAAGCAATTCATTATATGCTGATATATCTACTTTGTTTTTTAGTCCGGCATTTTTTTGCTGGAGAACCTTATGATAATCTGTAAGAAAGCGTAAATATTTTTTTGAATATTGAGATAAATAAATATCTATAAAAGCTCTACGAGCTGATGGTGAACCGGCAAGTATGTTAGAATCTTCGGGACCTGCGGCAACAGCACAAAAATTATCATACAGTTCTGATGTTCTAATAGCAACTTGGTCGAGCATTATTTTTTTTCGACTGTTTTTTTGATACGCAACCGCAAGCTCTATAACCATGTCATCCTGTGATAAGTTTCCCTTAATACGATAAAAATCAGACTGTTTATTTACAAGCACTGTTTCAGATGCCGCCCTATGCGAACGCCCAAGACAAAGAACAAAAATTGCTTCTAATAAGTTTGTTTTCCCTGAACCGTTCTTTCCATAAAAGATATTAACGGTCGGAGAAAAATCTATATGTAGTTTTTCAATGTTTCTAAAATTAGTCAATGAGAGAGAGTTGATTATCATGAGATAATTTTTTTTGCTATAATAGAATTCATTGCATGTTTATGAGGAACACCGCCTGAATTACAATCAAAAATTATTTCACTTGAAAAAAGAACGTCCCAGTCAGCATAGAAACCTAAAAGCTCTCCTGACTTATATAGATACGACGACATCTCAGCATCCGGTGCTTTTTTGATAAACGGTTTTTTTACAAAAACATTTATAGCATTTATCCCGCTCATTTTTGTTTGGTTTTGAATATGTATAATTTGTCTTTGTCTGATTTCTGGTGACAAATAATGAAATGTTCCTGAAGAAAAAATAATATTATATTCTTTTGAAAGAGAAATTGTTTTTATGTCACCCTGTTTTGTTAGAAGGGTAACATTTTTTTCATCCGCTAATTTTATAGTTTTATCTAGTCCGTTTTGAGAAATATCAATTGCTGTAACCTCAAAATTATTTTGAGCAAAATAAACAGCATTACGTCCCTCGCCACACCCAAGATCAAGAAGCGTAAGTTTATTATTACTGCCTGAATTAATATACTTTAAAAGGTTCACGGCTAACAAGGATGGTTCTTTTCCCCAATAATATTCATCTGTATTATATTTTTTATTGTATGTCATATTTTATAAACTAAAAAACGGCAGACAATTTAGTATCTGCCGTTCTGTTTTTTCATCTTTTTAGTCAGCCAAACGAAGAGGCATTATAAGACAGAGAAAATCATCTCTGGGAACCGATGGTGTATATATAATTCCGGCAGCTACTGATGATGACAATTCAAATATAACTTCGTCACCATCCATCTTATTTAAAATATCATTTACGTAAACAGCGTTATAACCAAGTTCTAAATCGTCCCCGTTATAATCACACTCTAAAGACTCTTTGCCCTCACCACCAACATCTGCGTTGGTTGTTGAAAGAACAAGGGTTCCATTTTTTAAAGAAAACTTAACCTGATGAGTCAGGCTGTTTGATAAAATAGAAACACGCTTAACCGCTCGAGAAAGATCGTCTTTTGAAATAGTCATTTTTTTATCTGATGAAGATGGGATAACCTGTTCAAAATTCGGATATGGACCATCAATTAAACGAGAGGTTAATATAATATCATCCATATTAAAAATAATATTATTCTCTCCAAAAATAATACCTATCTCTTTGTCAGTTTCACCTACAAATTTTGGGATAAGATTTAGAACTTTTGGTGGAACTATAACATCATCGTATAACCCTTTGAGTTTTTTATTTTCAACAGACATTTTAGCCAAACGATGACCGTCAGTAGCAACCATCATCATTTTGTCACCTTTTGTCTGCCAAAGTACACCGTTTAAAGCGGGACGGGTTTCATCGTCAGAACAGGCAAAAGTTGTTTTTAACACCATACGAGATAAGTCAGCACCAGAAATTTTGATTTCTTTTTTTGTATTTCTATGCTGTCTTCGATTTTATTTTTGCATCATCCATTAATATTTTCTTTTATTTTTCTTTTTTTTTTTGTTTTTTTTTTTTTTTTTTTTTTTTCAAGCAGAAGACGGCATACGAGATATATCAGTGTGACTGGAGTTCAGACGTGTGCTCTTCCGATCTGTCAACTTTTTCGTTGCAACTCCATCCGCTTTTTCTTCTTTAGTCGTTGATTCCAAGG
>CAJVYT010000114.1 GCA_913009765.1 uncultured candidate division Zixibacteria bacterium | reverse complement strand
AACAGTAGAACAATCAGAGATTATGGAAGCAATTTATAATATCAAGAATTCCGAGCGTTCATGCCCAATGTCTGAAATAACTGCCAGGTTAATAGCAGTTGCAAAAAATATGATTTATCGAAAACATGACTGTGCAGAGGCCATAGTTGCCGGTTGTACGGAAATTCCTCTTGCATTGAGGCAAGAGCACATATCTGTGCCGTATTTTGATTCTCTGACTATTCTTGCCCGCTCGGCAATTCTTTACGCCGGAAAAATTCCGGCTAAATTATTATAATAAAAATGTACAGGAATTGACAAATGTTTCGGAAGTATACTTTGAGACCACTGTACAATGAACGTATCTACAGAAGCCAAAGAAAGGGTAAGATTTAGAAATTAAATTTGAGATACTAACCGGTTAGTTAAGGGTGCTTCTATTAATTCGTAATCCGTAAACGCTCAATCTAAAACGCTTAGAATTAATAGAGTTGCCCTATAGAAAACCTCATAAAAAGCTGTGAATCTGTTTATTGTACAGGTGGTCTCTTTATCTTGCTCCTGAGTTATCTTCTATGGAAGCATCAGACCATCAGAGTTACCCTTAATTTTCTATACGCTGCATCAGAAGATTTTCTTAACATCTTTTCTCAAATGCGGACAAAAAGAGAAGAGAACACAGGCAGGATGCCTGTGATACACGGAAGAAGCTGAGATTGCCACTTCGTTCGCAATGACCTTCCTTCTTTTGTCACTGCGAGGCCGAAGGCCGCGGCAGTCTCATTAGATTACTTCGCTGATGTTCACAATCTCACCACAGGCAGGATGCCTGTGATACACTGAAGAAGCTGAGATTGCCGCTTTGCTTACAACAATAAAATAGCGCTACATTTGAATTGACAGAGATGTCCCTGGCAGTCAACTGAAATACTCTTGAAATATTTCTTTTTTTCTTCATATTACAACTGGACAAACCGGCAGTTTGGTTTTATGGTATTGACGACAGCGGTAATAGATTGTCATAAATTGATATCTGCCGATCTGTAATGTGCAGACAGCATAAAATAGTGAGAATTAAGATGTTGTTTTGCGTATTGTGCCGATAAAGCGAAAATAGCTGCTTTAAGAAGACGAAAAGTTTATCGAGCGTGCTCTGAATATGCAGCGTTTCGATACTATGAACATATTACTCGCTGCAGTGAAAAATAATTTGGAGGGGTTATGACCGAAAAAAGGCTTGAGACGAAAGTGCTTCATTCCGGATATGCAGGAGAACCTCAGTTCGGTGCAAGAGCCGTGCCTATATATGAAACGGCATCGTTTCTTTTTGGTACAGCAGAAGAGGCTGCAAGGCGTTTCAGCGAGCATGATATAAACAAAATCTACACGAGGATAGGGAATCCTACCGTTGCCGTTCTGGAGAAAAGACTTGCCGATATGGATGAGGGGCTGGCTGCCGTATGCTATGCATCCGGAATGGGAGCTATAAGTACGCTTCTGCTTGCGCTTCTTAAAGAGGGCGATCATATTGTTGTATCAAACACACTTTACGGAGGAACAATATCGTTTTTTTCCGATTTTCTGCCTCGCTTCGGTATAAAAATCAGCTATGTTGATATAAACAAAACAGATGAAATAAGGGCGGCTGTAAACAAAGACACAAAGCTGCTTTATGCCGAATCAATTGGAAATCCGAAACTTAACCTTATTGATCCGGAAGCCGTATCAGAGATTACAAAAGAACATAATATTCCGTTTATTCTTGATAATACTGTTACTCCCGGAATATTTAAGCCGTTTAAACACGGTGTCGATATAATTGTCTACTCTTTAACAAAATATATATCGGGACACGGCATAACAATCGGCGGAGCAGTGGTTGATTCGGGATCTATGGACTGGCGTAGAAAGTTCAGTCGTTTATCGATCGACACGCCTCCTTTTCATTCGGCAAAATACGGTAATATGTCTTTAATTGATCAGCTTAAAATTACACTTTATCAGACAGGTGCCTGCATGTCGCCGCTTACCGCTTTTCTTATCCTTCAGGGACTTGAGACATTGCCTCTGAGAATGAAAAAGATTGGCGAGAATGCGCTTAAAATTGCGGAATTTCTTAAAAACCATTCAAAAGTAAGCTGGGTCAACTATCCCGGACTCAAAGATCACCCTCAGTATAATTTAACCGAGAAATATTTCAGTGAATACGGACCGAGCGGATTGCTGACTTTTGGTGTAAGGGGCGGATTGGAAGCAGGGAAAAATCTTATTAATAATGTGAAACTCTGTTCGCTGCTGGCAAATATAGGAGACGCAAAGACATTGATAATACATCCTGCATCAACTACCCATTTTTTGATTTCAGAAGAAGAACGGCAGGAAACCGGAGTAACTGACGATATGATACGTTTATCGGCAGGAATCGAAGCCGTAGACGATATAATAGAGGACTTGAGCAACGCACTGAATTCCATATGAGATATTGATATGAAACTGTTCAGCGAACTCAAAACGATCGGCTTTAAGGATTTTGTATGCGAGGGTGGAGGATATCTCCGAAAAGTTGATATAGCATACGAAACATACGGAACGCTCAATGAAGATCGGTCAAATGCGATACTTGTATGCCATGCGCTATCGGGCTCGGCACATGCAGCAGGTAAACTCAAAGACGGCACTCCGGGATGGTTCAGTCCTTTAATCGGACCCGGAAAGGCGCTTGATACGAATCGTTATTTTGTTATCTGTTCTAATGTACTGGGAAGCTGTTTCGGTACCACAGGACCTTCTTCTATTGACGAACACGGGAATTATTATGCAATGAATTTTCCTGTAATTACAGTCACGGATATGGTTAATCTTGAAAAACGACTGATTGATGAGCTCGGCATAAAAAAGCTTGTTACCGTTATCGGAGGATCTATGGGCGGGATGCAGGCTCTCAAATGGGCGGTTGCCTATCCCGATAATTGTAAATCGGCGATACCGATGGCTTGTCCGGCGTACTCATCACCCAAATCGATTGCATTCAACAAGATTGGGCGTGATATAATAATGAATGATCCGAAATGGGCAAACGGAGATTATTACGGTACCGAAGGTCCTGTTGAGGGCCTGGCGCTTGCAAGAATGGTGGGACACATAACTTATCTGTCGTTTGAGGCTATGAATAAAAAGTTTGGAAGAACCGTACGCAGAGGTAGTGATATATTTGATCTGATAGAAGGTAAATTTGAGGTTGAGCGCTATCTGTTTCACAACGGATTTAAGTTTACAAGAAATTTCGATCCTAACAGCTATCTATATATTACGCGTGCGCTCGACCTGTACGATATCAGAAGAAACTGCAGCAGTCTCGAGGATGCCCTCGGCAGAATTACGGCAAAAACACTTCTTGTAAGCTTTACAACCGATGAGCTTTATCTGCCTGAGGAAACAGAACTAATTTATAAAACCATGAAAGGGCTCGACAAGGATGTTCGCTATTTTAATATAGAAGCTGAATCCGGACATGACAGCTTTTTGATTGAATATGATCGTTTTCAGGGCTTGATAAAAGGTTTTTTGGATAATGAGATCGCTATATAATAAACATGCGGAAGTTATCAGGGTCTCAACAGGTTGTTGAAAAACCCTTAATTGTTAATCCTGAAATCGAAAGCATGTTGTAACGCCTTTATTATCAACGCTTCTTGATATTGCTTAGTCGGTTAATTCCCCGCAATAACATTTATTAGCAGCCTGCAAAGACACGACCCCGTAAAACAACTTGATATTGCCTTGAATCATTAAAAATAGTATAATAAAATATTCTGTTAATGGCTTCAGCCATAAAATTATTATCGCTTTAAGGAGGCAGTATGACAAACTTAGGTAAAATAAACAAACCGAAAGTATCAAGCTATACCGAAGGCAGTTGTCTGTTGGTTGTAAACATTATCGGAAATGTACCTATAACTGATAAAGATAAAAAGAGTAAGTTTGAAGCAAAGGTAGCCCAATATTGGAATCAGGTTACTTCTCAAATCAAAGGAATGTCAAATAAGCTCGGACAGATAAGCAAAATATTCTATGAATATATAGGCAAAGACAAAAAAGACGGTTTAAATCAGGTTAAAAAACTTGACAAAAACATATACAAGATTGTCAAAGAACTGACTGATGACGGGGCTGTTATACGTGGAATAGAAGATGAGAATTTGTTAAATGAACTTAGGGACTGGCAAAGATGTATAATGACAGGGCTTTCCAGCTTTGCCGTCCAGGAAAAGGTGCTTGAGCAGCTAAAACAGGCGGCAGAAAAGAGAGATAGATTTATTAAAGAGAGATTAGAAGAGGAAATGAAAGAGTGCAAAACCGGACTTATCTTTGTTTCAAGCAGCAGGCAGTTTGCGCTTCCGGATAAGATAGAAACATTTTTTATCGAACCTCCTGCATTGGATGATATATCGGGGATGATAAAAGATTTTTACGATAAATAAGGAGATTATGGGGTCGCCTCTTCAGAGGTTGTTGATAAACTCGTATGGAACATTGCGAGCACCGAAAGGTGCGGGGCAATCCCTTTATTGTCAGTATTTTTTTGAGATTGCTTCGCTTCGCTCGCAATGACGAAGAGGAATTTCAAGGCAATGATCTTTTTTCTTTTGTCACTGCGAGGCCGAAGGCCGTGGCAGTCTCATTGCAATGATGGGGGGCAATAATTGCAATGACATTTATCAACAGCCTCTTCACATTTGACACAACTCTCTGATTTAGGCTTATAGGTAACCGGCGAGCTTAGCTGCCTGCCGGTTATCTCTTTTTTCGTTTACGTTTGTGCAAAGCAATCTTCAGTGTATCACAGGCATCCTGCCTGTGGCGGGATTGCTTTGCCTGCCTGTGCGTAGCACGCAGACAGGTCACTTTGTTCCCCGCAATGACATAAAATCTTATTCATCTTCTGCTGCTCCGTATTGAGCAGCAGATCGGCTCTCTGTTGTCAAAGTCAATCTGCTTACTGAATTTAATATACGATGACATTTACCAACGATCCCCAAAGATTTCGTTATGATAATCAAACAAAATTTACGCCTTCGGCGGGCACAAATATTGACAAATAATTGACAAAGGGTTTTTTATAGTATATCTTGACATTGCAAGCTAATGTTAATAGAGGTAAAGTCAAGATATAATATAAAGATTAGTTGATTAGACATTAGAAAATTGATTTTAAAAAAGATGCTGCTTTCAAAAAAGTAGATATTAATATAATAGTAAATTATTTAAAGGAGGTTTTTTATGAGGCGCGGTGTTAAATTTTTTATGTTGGTTGGAGCTGTAACAATTTTGGGTTATTCGGGTTTTAGCGCACAATCGTATGCAGCAGGCGGAAAGGCGCTATATCAGGCAAAATGCGCTATGTGCCATCATAGCGGTGCAGCATCAGACCTGATAGGCAAAAACGGCAAAGATGTTATGACGGCAATAAACGAAATTCCCATGATGAAGATGTTGAAGGGCAAAATTACAAAAAATGAGGCAAATGACGTAGGCAAGTACCTGCAATCACTAAAAAAATAGGAAATATACGGCAATAAATTAGTGGTTCTTTCGGGGACGATTGAAATCCCTCGCCTTTAGGTGAAGGAAAGTTTTTCAATTGTCCCGAAAGGACTTTTACAAGGAATATCCCCCGTCTAAAGACGGTGCGTTTATCCCGACTTTTAAAATACAATTGCCTGAAAGCAGGAGTATTGAACGGGCAGCTAAAGGTCAGCTTCAGTTGTCAGCTGCCCAAACCCCTCGCCTTAAAGACGAGGAAAGTCAGGCTGCTGCTAAGAACGATTTATGCTGCCCATGGAAGGCAAGAGATATTTTAGGTTTTTGATGCGTTGGCGGATAGATTAAGGAAGGGTTGGAAATAGGAATCAAAGGAGGCGTCGTGAAGGTATTAATTAGCTGCGGAATTGTGGCTTCATTTTTTGTCTGGAGTATGCTTACCGCTAATGTTACTTATGCTTATGGAAACAGTAACAATAGCTGTATAACATGTCATTCCGATCTAAAAAAGAACGGAAATAAACTGGTTAATTTTATGGTGCACAATTGGAAAGATTCCATTCATAGGAAAAATGGGGTTAATTGCCAAGCATGCCACGGAGGTAATCCGTTAAAGTCAACGAAGAAGGGAGCACACATCGGGGTTTTTAGACCGAGTAATCCGAAAAGTACGATATATTACAAAAATATTCCGGCTACATGCGGCAAATGCCACAGGGCTGAATTAAGAGCTTTTAAGCTCAGTTACCACTACAAGCATCTTGAAACGGTTGGCAACGGACCAAATTGTGTAACATGTCATGGTTCTATGAGCACACATATACTCACTCCCGAGACTATTGCCGCTACGTGTAAACATTGCCATAACTATAGATTGGCAATAGATCCTACAGTTCCGGGCAGGGCTAAATCGGCATTGCTGCTGATCAGTCAAAGCAGACTGCTTCTTAATGCATATAAAACAGTTTATAGAAAAGGAAAGACAACGGCTAAAACGGCCTGGGAACTAAATAATGCAAGAAGTAACCTTGATAAAGCAATTTCAAGCTGGCATAAATTCAATTTGGAGAATGTTGTCAGATTAATCGAAAACATGTATTATAATCTGAAAGCAATCAAGTGATCTTTTTTATATATAACTTACACAATATATACAAGGTAAACATAGTTGTAAAAAAGTAGTACAATGAAGGTAAACTTCCAGGGCTGTTCTTTAGGGCAGCTTTGGAAGTTGAAACGTGCAGTTAAAATTAAGGTAAGTATAAATAAAAGCCGATAAAATCGGTATAGTATATAAGGTATGATGCTTCAAAAGAGGAGTTTTGTATGATGAATTGGCTTAAAGACGAACTAACGCATAAGGGCAAGCTTATTATTGTGATTCTTGCATTGGTAATTCTCGTAGGAGCAGGCTGGGCAGCATTTAGATTTTATGATTTTACCCAGAATAATCCGAGATTTTGTGCAAGCTGTCATATTATGAACCATGCCTACACAAATTACAAACTAAGTGTTCATAAGGGTTTAAGTTGCCACGAGTGTCACCACGCTACAGTTAAGGAGATGAATAAACTTTTGATAGACTCTCTTATCTTCAGGGTTAAAACAATACCTCCGCTGCATAACAAAATTATCGTTCCATCCAGAAAATGCTTGAAATGTCATTGGAGTAATGACAAAAAATACCCTCAGGCTAAAAAAATAAATAGCTCACAGATGCATGCCAAGCATTATTTTATGGAAAAGATAGCGTGTTTGAAGTGTCATGGTTATAAATTAGGCAACAAAGTGCATCAGTTTATTCCGACCGCACAGTTCTGCGTAAAGTGCCATAAAAACAAGAAGGTTCATGGTATTATGGGCAAACTCGCATGTCTTAATTGTCATACCGACAGGCACGCAAACCTGCTTCCTCAAAGAGGGAAGTGCCTGGTCTGCCACGGCAGCAAAAAGATAAGCAAGGAAGTGCTTGCAGGTCACTCAATAGATGTCAAATTTTTTAAGCCTACTAAAGAGGAAATCAGTATGTCGCCCAAGATAGATATACCGAAAGGCGCTCCAATGCAGTTTGATTGCTACACATGCCACAAACCTCATACGAAACTGCTGCCGGGCAGCACAAAATGTCTATCTTGCCATAGCCGGATATTAAGTGTGGGAAAACACAAGCTGCATGTCCAGGTAATGGGACTAAGCTGCACAAGCTGCCACAAACCGCATGCATGGCGTGTAACAAAAAAACAGGCAAAGACTACCTGCACGCAGTGCCATGGATATAAAAAGCCGTCAAGCTTTATTTCAGGTTAAAGGAAATTTTTGCCTATGCATATTTGAGATACTGCAGGGCAAAAAAAATTAAAAAATATAGATATGTGAGGTGTTTTTTATGGGAAGTCATGTTTTTCGACCGTTATGGGTAGCTATTGCCATCATTATCCTTATTTTTGTGGCTCGCTACTTCATGGTTCCTTCCGATTTTGGAATTCAGGAACGAGGATTCACGTATGGTTTTCACCGCAAAAGCGATGAAAGTGAATGGGCTAGCATCAAGGCAAAGTACAAAGGAAGGAATTATTGCAAGAGCTGTCATGCTGAGAAATACCGGTCTATAATGAATTCAAAACACAGAATTATTCAGTGCGAAAATTGTCACGGTCCTGCTCTGAATCATCCTGTAAATCCGCCTAAACTTGTAATCGACAGGAAGAGAGCACTCTGCCTTAGATGTCATACCTATCTCCCGTATCCCGGAAGTCAGCGATCAAGGATAGAGGGAATAAACCCTGCAAAACACAATCCTGGAGTCAGTTGCGTGGAATGTCATAATCCGCATAAACCGGATTTGGAGTTAGCTAAATGAAGAATACAGATACGAGAAGAGAGTTTCTTAAAACTGCTTTAAAAAGTATGGTTGTCAGTTCGATGACCATTGGTTCGATTTTCACATTTTTAAGTCCTGAAGAGGCAAGAGCTGCCGTTAAAAATGTTCGCTGGGGATTTCTTGTAGATACAAACAAGTGCGTTGGATGCGGTCTCTGTGTGAAGGCATGCAAACTTGAAAATGATGTGCCTTATAGTGATCCGATTACAAGGACTTGGGTAGAAAGATATGTAGTGCTGAATAATGGAAGGTTGCTGATTGATTCCCCTAATGGCGGAAGGGATGGATATACATCTGAGGTAACAACTACACGTTTGGTGCAAGAATCAAATTTGTCGGCCGTAGCAACTAAATTTACCACTTCTACAGCTATTACGAACAAAATAACTCCTGATGAGATTGCGAATGCCTTTTTCGTTCCCAAGCTGTGCAATCAGTGTGATAAGCCGCCATGTGTTCAGGTTTGCCCTGTTGGGGCTACATATCAAATGGAAAATGGAATAATCCTTGTTGACAGATCATGGTGTATAGGATGCGGATACTGCATACAGGCTTGTCCTTATGGTGCAAGATTTTTTAATCCGGTTCTGCACACTGCAGAAAAATGTACCTTCTGCTATCACCGTCTTGTTAAGAAGATGCAACCGGCATGTGTGGAAGCTTGTCCGTTCGGGGCAAGGAGGATTGGCAATCTTATGGATCCGGATGACCCGGTCAGAAAGATAATCTTGTCAGAAAAAGTTGGAGTGCTGAAACCGGCATTTGGAACAAAGCCTCAGGCCTTTTATATTGGTCTGGGCAAAAATGTGAGGTGATAAATATGGTAGGATATGTAGAGGGTTTTGAATGGACTGTGAAATCACTATTCACATACCCAAACGAGTTTATTTACTGGGCTATTCAGGTAGTTATTTATCCGTATGTTACAGGACTTGTGGCAGGAGCATTTGTTCTGAGTACTGTTCATCACCTATTTGGCCAAAAAGATATGAAAGGGCTGGCAAATTTTGCTCTCGTAGTTTCTTTTGCACTTATGATAGTGGTGCCTGTACCGCTATTGATACATCTGCAGCATCCTCTCAGGGGAATTGAGATCCTTATGACACCTCATCTTACTTCGGCTATGGCTGCTTTTGGTTTTGTATATCTTTTTTATATATTGGTAATAAGTTCAGAGATATGGTTTGTTTACAGGAAACACTTTGTTGAACAGGTTGCGGCATTAAAGGGCAGAAGGGGCATAGGCAATGCCTTTATGAAGTTACTTTACACTGTTTTGACACTTGGCGCCTGGGATATAACGGAGCAGGCTATTCACGAAGATAAAAAGGCGGTCAGAAAATTGGCTGCTATAGGAATTCCGGCTGCGCTTTTCCTGCACGGATATGCAGGTTTCATATTCGGATCTATCAAGGCAAACGCCCTATGGTCAACACCTATGATGCTTATCATCTTTATTTTATCCGCAATAGTTTCAGGTATTGCTCTGTGTATGTTAATGTATATCGTAATTATGAGTTGGAGAAGGTATAGAAGCAAAACATCAAACAAGCCGCAGAAGCTGCCGGCGGCAGCTTACAAAGGCCCGGACCTTAATCTTATGTCCGTTGTGTCTAAATATCTTCTCTGGTCTCTGTTTATTGCGTTTACTTTCGAGCTGCTTAATCTTATTACCATGGGGTATTTGGGACTTCAGTCATGGGGTATTCTACGATCTGTTATATATGAGAGGGACTTCTTTAAAATAGTTATCCTCCAGTATCTGTTGGGTGAACTTATACCTATTATAATGTTAATTATGCCAAGGCCGACAATGCGGAGAATCACTATTGCAACCGCGCTTATACTGTTTGGCGTATTTATGATGAGGTGGAATGTTGTCATAGGCGGTCAATCTTTCTCAAAAAGCCTTGCGGGATATATGAACTATGTCATGCCGATAATTCCTCATAATATCGAGACGCTTAAGGAAGGCCTTGTCGGTGCAATATTTGTATTGATGCTGCCGTTCGGATTATTCTGGATTATAAACAAAATAACGCCTACGCTTACATCCAAGTCTGAATAAAAACGTGTTGTTTGAAGGGCGATTACAGTAATCTATGAACGATAATGAGACCACTGCGCAATAAGCTGTGAATATGTTATTACGCAGCGGTCTCATTGTTTTAAGTTTCAAATCAGCCTTCTTGACGGTTAAGTTTTGCGTGTGACTGTCTGTTTATTCTATGACAGCCGAAGTTATGTAGAGCGGCAATATAGCTGGGCAGCGGGCTTGACAGAAAGAGATTCTTGCATTATATTTAAAGTATGATATAATTTGTTTATGATTTACAGGCAAAGCGGATTGCCGGATATTAAGTTAACAGCTCTTGATAGTATAGAGCTTAAAAATATATCCTTCTGATAAAAGGGTTATTATAACTCAAGAAAGAGGAGGAAAGAGGAGGCGTTGAGCGACGGCGGCACAGGAAAGGGGGTTTATATTACAAAAAAGTTGGATTACTTATCAATAAGGAGGAAAAAAATGAAGGGTATCACAAGGTTATTTATATTTGTAATAACGGCGTTGGCTGCCGTTCTATTCATTTCAAACGCGGCAATGGCGGCGACTGGGATTGCAAATACGGTGCATAATTTGTCGACTACCGGTCCCAACACGAGCAGCGCGATGAAAGCAAACTCATCCTCAGGCGAGTCAGTGAGTCAGATTTGCGTCTGGTGTCATACACCGCATCAGGCAAATGCAAGTTTTGCAGGTGCTCCATTATGGAATAAAGGAACTATTAATGAGTCTTTCACGATGTATGGGCCAACCTTAGCCGGAACTGCCGCACCTTCGACGCCAAGCGCAGTATCGCTTGCATGTCTAAGCTGTCATGACGGGGTCAATGCAATCAACTCGATTGTAAATGCGGCCGGATCTGGAGGATGGACCAGCGGTAG
>CAJVYT010000113.1 GCA_913009765.1 uncultured candidate division Zixibacteria bacterium | reverse complement strand
ATAATCCTAATTCTTATTGGATTACTGCTCTTAGAAGACAGATTAGGGTTTGATTTTTTTAATCAAATTTTCCCACTGATTCTTATAGGGCTTGGCATCGCACATATAATTCGCCGCAGAAATCAGAATATGAAATCTAATGCTGATGCTCACGCCGACAAATTTGACCAAACGATAGATAAAGTATACACCAAAGTAAATGACTTTGAATCGAAGGTTGACCAAACAGTTAATAAACTCAATGAAAACATCAATAAGTTTGATCAAAAAATAACTGACTTTGAAAAAGGTTTAGGCGAAGGGTTTGTTGATTCTGAGCAAAATTCAAGCCGTGAGAAAAAGTATTCCGATGCATCTCAAAAAAACGGCAAAGTAAAATATGAAAAAGCTTTTGGCGATTTGTTTATTAACTGCAAAGGTATTAACGTACAAAATGTCGTGGTATCTTCTGCTATTGGTGATATTCAAATATTGATGAAAGATGCTATTTATTCCGAAGGTCTTAATAGATTGATTATTTCTCATTTCATCGGAGACGTGCTAATTTATATCCCCAAAGAAATACCTGTTTTTGTCAACTGCTCCAATTTTATTGGTGATATTGAAGCAGTCGGAAAACGTTCAACCGGTTTCGGCAATAAAGTTGAATCATATTCTACCGATTACGATACTGCTTCACGCAAACTTTATATCGCCTGCAGCAGTTTTATCGGTGATATCCGTATTTGCTCATAAATAAGCAAAAAGATAGCATCATAGTTGCATTAATTAGTTACTTCAAATTTTTAAATGCGTTGTCAGGAACCAATTCCGCTGTAACTAAAAGAGAACTACGAGATTGCAACGAAAAAGTTAGAAACACTGGATTCCCATTTTCATGGGAATGACATTGAGGAGTCAGTATACAAAGTCAGATATCAAAAGCGAGACCTGACCTAACAATCAAAGAATTCCGTCCTTCGAATAATCATTATCAAAAGATATTTACTTAGACGGAATAACCTACTTTTGGTTCTCCGTTTTTACGAGCTTGTTGAAATAGTCCAATTTCCTGTCATTGCGGACGAAGAGGCTGTGTCATAATGGGCAATGTCTGTTCACAAACCCACTTCGTGGCTTCAGGAACAGACAGAACATGAAGAAAATTTGTATTTTGACACAGCCTTGAAGTGTGGCAATCTTATGTATTGTTAAACAGAGATTGCCACGTCTCGTTCATCTGCTAAGGCGGATTCACTCAACTCGCAAAGACTGAATGGAGGGTTTTCAACGACCCCTTACGAGGAAGGATGGTGTCATGTTACTCTTTAGCTGCTCCACGATCTAAGAAATCTTTAAGAGAACCGAGCAGGTCGATAGGTACCGGGAATATCATAGTTGAGTTTTTCTCAGCGGCAACCTCTACAAGTGTCTGCAGGAACCTAAGCTGCATCGCATTTGGAGCAGTCGCAATAACTGTGGCAGCATCGGCAATTTTTTGTGATGCCTGAAATTCACCTTCGGCGTGAATAACTTTTGCCCGACGTTCTCTTTCTGCCTCGGCTTGTTTTGCCATAGCACGTGTCATCTCAGGGGGTAGGTCGACATTTTTCACTTCGACAACGGAAACTTTGATACCCCATGGTTCTGTTTGGTCATCAATGATTTTTTGAAGTCGATCATTAATTTTTTCACGCTGTGCCAAAAGGTCATCAAGTTCCACCTGTCCTAAAACAGACCGAAGAGTTGTCTGGGCAATTTGAGAGGTAGCTTCAAAATAGTTTGCAACCGATACAATAGCATCGTTTGGATTTGTAACCTGAAAATAAAGCACGGCATTTACTTTGATAGAGACATTATCTTTGGTGATAACATCCTGTGGCGGAATATCATAGGTGATAACACGCAAATCAACTCGCACCATTTTTTCAACAAATGGTATAAGAATTATCAGCCCGGGACCTCTTGCTCCTACAAGACGTCCTAAACGAAAGATAACACCTCGTTCATATTCTTTCAAAATTTTAATAATGTTAAATAGAAAAAATAAGATGATAAAAACAATGATTAATGATCCTTGAAACGGCATAACTACCTCGATATGTTTAGATTTTTTTGACTTTTAAAAGCAATTTATCTACTTTAATAATTTTAACTTTGTCACCTTGAATTAATGTTTCATCAGACTCCGCTTTCCATAAGGCACCTTTGACATAAACTAAACCATTCGTGCGTACTTCGGCTGTTAAACCTATCATTCCCTCATTGCCCACCGCAGGTCTACGCTTACTGTCTCTTATAACTAAGGTCATAACAATAGCAAGCAGAACACCAATAGTTCCAACAATTGCCAATAGTAGTGATTTTGATACTTGCATAGTAGGGTCTACAGAATCAAATAACATAGTACCTCCTAAGAAAAAGGCAACCAATCCACCAACAGCTAAAATGCCATGCGAGACAACTTTTATCTCGGCGATAAAAAGTGCAAAAGAAAATAATATGAGAACAACCCCCGCAACATTATATGGAAGAGTCTGAGATGAATAGAGAATTAAAATTATTGCGATTACACCTACAACTCCCGGAAGTATCGCACCCGGGTTGTAGAGTTCAAGTGTTATTCCTAACACACCGATTGTCATTAAAATTATAATGATATTGGGGTCTGTGATAAGTTTGAGTAATTTTTCAGCAATAGTCATTTCTATTGGAATAACTTTTCTCTTTTTCATATTAAGAATTCTTTTACCCGCGACAGTCTCTACCTCTAATGAGTCAAGTTGGTCGAGCAAATCATCTATTGTCTCGGCGGTATATTCGACAACACCCATTTCGAGTGCTTCTTTGTCGGTAATATTAACAGATTCACGGACAGCTTTTTCAGCCCATTCGATATTCCGTTTATGTTTTTCTGCATACGATTTTATTTGAGCGACAGCATCGTTGGTAACTTTTTCATTCATAATAGAATCAATATCCTGCCCTTCACCTCCAACAGGATGTGCCGAACCGATATTTGTTGTGTATGCCATTGCGGCAATATGTGATGCATACATTATATATACACCGGCAGAACCTGCGTGTGAGCCAGACGGATAGACAAAAGTACAAATAGGGACTTTAGAATTTAATATCGCAGTACATATTTTTCGAGTTGTTGACGAATATCCGCCGGGGGTGTTCAAAGTGATAAGCAACAGCTCGGCTTTTTTATCTTCGGCAAGTTTGATAGCGTTGATAATTCTATCATGCATAACAGTACCAACCATGCGATCGACATGAATAAGATAGACTATTGATTCAGAATTATTGTTTGTGCTGTCGGTTTTATTTTCAGCGTAAGAATATTGTGTAGTTATAAAAAGGAAAAATAGAAAAATTGATATATATCTATTTACATATTTCATATTGAAATATGTCATACATTATGTTTTAAGTCAATAACAATATATAATGATTATTCTTATGTATTTATTTGAAAATATTTGTTGGGTCGTATTTCAGTTTACCGTCAAAAACAGTAGCCAAAACTTTGATATTATACAGCTTTGTTGGAGCAGATTTTATTATATCACTTGAAAGAATTACAAAATCAGCAGGATAATCAGGCATTAACGCACCTCGGCAATGCTCCTGCCCTACCGCTTTTGCCGGACCAACCGTATAGTGATGGAGAGCTTCGGTAGCAGTGATTTTTTCATCTGGATAGAATTTTTCTCTGCTTTTTTTTGGTTTGGCACGCAAAACAGCGGCAACTATGCCCTCAAGCGGCTTTAACGGCTCTATCGGAGCATCGGAGCCAAAAGCTAAATCTATTTTAGATTTTTGAAGAGTATTAAATATAAATGCGTTAGTACCTTGTTTGCCCCAATACTTGTGAATCATATTTATATCAGACGGGCAATGTGACGGCTGCATTGATGCCACGACATCTAAATCTTTCAGACGTTTTATATCTTTTTTGCGAATCAACTGCAGATGTTCAATACGGTGTCTTGCTCCAAAATGCATCTTGGGAAGTTGTTCAATGGCATCAAGTACATTAGATACTGCTTTATCCCCAATCGCATGAGTCGCACAGGGAAATCCGAGTTTAACAGCCTGTTTCATTTTTTTGGTCATTGATTTGACAGAGTCAACTTCAATACCATAATTATTTTTTGAGCCGATATATTTATGAAAACAGAGAGCGGACTGGCTTCCTAAAGCACCATCGGCATAAATTTTTATACCTGCAAGCCTGAGATAGTCATTACCTATTCCAAATAGTATTTTATGCTCTGACAATTCATCAAGGGTTGTATCGGGGAAATAATAATTGATACGCAATCCGAGTTTATTTTTTTCTGCGAGTTCAGCAAAATATGCAAAACCTTCTTTTTGGTCAAATGAATGTACCGATGTTACCCCATTTTGATATGCAAACTCAAGAGCCTTTTTGTATAATTTATCAATTGTACTTTTTGACGGTAACGGAATTTTTTTATAGAGGTTTATATAGGCTGACATTTCTCGGAGAATACCGGTTGGATCGCCATTATCAAAACGAACGATTTCTCCACCTGTCGGATTTTTTGTTTTAGAATCTATACCAGCAATCTCAAGTGCTTTGCTGTTGACCCAAGCAGAATGCTGGTCTTTGGAAAAGATAAATGCCGGTCTGTCACCGGTAATTTCATCAAGCATATATTTATCAGGTTCGATAAATTTTTTAAATTGAGCGGGTGAATAGCCCTCACCGACAACCCATTCATTTTTTTTAAAATTTTTGGTATAAGATTTAATCTCTTGTAAACACGCTTCAATAGATTCCAAGCCATACAGTTTGACTCTCCCTAATGATACAGCAAAAAAGAAAAAATGAGTATGAGCATCTGTCAGACCGGGGACAACAGTTTTTTTCTGTAAATCAATTTTCGTATAAGATTTGAAATCATCATCATGTTCTAAATTATTACCAACAGCAACAATTTTATTTTTATACAGAACCATCGAGTTGACTACCAACGAATCGGCTTGTGTATATATAACAGCATTATATAAAAGAGTTTTAGTTTTCAAAGTTATCTCCTTTGATACGAATATCACCGGAACGTTCTGTTATTTTTAATCGGTCAACTTCTTCCAGTATCGGGATAGTATATTTTCGTGACATGTTGAATTTTTCTTTGAGGTCGGAAACTTTGAATTCTTTGTTCTTCTCTAACGTCTCTTTTATGAATGCAATTATTTCATCCCAAACATCCGATAAAAAAAGGAAATCGGGTCCGCATTTGTATGCTTGCGAAGTATCTATAATAAATCTGATAGCGTTTCGTGCCTGCTTGCCAAGATGAATAAGGTTTTGAATTGTCGGTGGTGTATATCGCTGTTCTTTAAGTTCCTGCATAATAATTTCATAGGTATTTTTCACTGCCCCTTTTAAAATCATCTCCTGACCGGTTGGCGTATACTTGTCTTTATTTTTGAGCATTTCACCGGTGGACAGAAGATATTTTAAAAATATATCTACTTTGTTTTTTTCAAACGACACAATATGTTCAATTTGTTCAAGTAAAAGACCGTTAAGATGTGCATTATCTTCAAGATGTTTTTCAATTTCACTTTTAAAAATATGTAGTGCATCTTTGAAGTATTTTTCAAAATAGACATGCCCTTCAAAAATCTGAATATTTTTTTTCTGCCACATATTCTTAATTTGATTACTGACAGCTTTTTCGGAAAAATCAGCAAGGGGCAATATGTTTTCTTTGGGAAGAATATACTCTTTTTGCAGTTCTGAAAGTATCAGCTTTTCTAAAGTGATATTTATCCGTTCCTGTAAATAGTTATATGAATCATAATTTTTCTTTCGTGGAAAATAGGGCAGATAATCTAAGACCTCTCCCCCTCCGATAGTTACCATCGGAGTTGGAAGTCTCCCAATCCATTTTTCACCAAGAAGTGCATAGAGAGGATTATCTGGTTTGAAAAACAAAATACCTTTCTCGCCGGGAGAAATATATTTATTTTGTAATAGACGAACTTCACCCTCAACTTCAGTAGTTCCGATAATACACAGCATTCTTCGTCTGTCTTCAAGAGGTACCACAGCATACGGCAGCATCTCAACCGACAGAGCCAACACTTTATTTTCAAACAGATGTTCGAGATTTTGAGCGGTAAGAATCACCCCGCCACGTTCGAGATTCGACTTATCTACTCCGGTAAATGAAACGGCAGTACGCTGTCCGGGGACAGCTGTTTGGACATCATGATTATTGGAATGCAATGATTTTATTTTGGCATCAATATTTGCGGGAAAGATTGTTACCGTTTGTCCAACGGATAATTCTCCTCCTCGAAGTGTACCTGTAACGACTCCCCCTATACCGGGGCGGACAAAAACACGGTCAATATAAAGTCTTGGTTTACCGATATTTCGCTGAGATTTTATTTTTTCAGGAAGAGCATCTAAATATGCTTGTAATGCATCAAAATTTTCTCCGGTTTGTGCTGAGACTTTTAAAATTGGTGCATTTTCTAAAAAAGAGCCTGCGACTTTTTCTTTTATTTCAGATTCTAAAAGGTCTAACCATTCTTGGTCAACTAAGTCTGTCTTGTTAATGACTATGATACCATTTTTGATTTTTAAGAGCCGAACAATTTGAAAGTGTTCTTCCGACTGCGGCATCCATCCGTCATCAGCAGCAATAACAAGCATAACAATATCTATCCCGCCCACACCGGAAACCATATTTTTTACAAACCGTTCATGCCCGGGAACATCTACAAATGCGATAGTATCGTTATCGGGAGTGTTGTAAAATGCAAAACCTAAATCAATAGTCATTCCCCGTGCTTTTTCTTCGGGCAGCCTGTCAGGGTCGGTGTGAGTCAGTCTTTTGACAATAGCTGATTTTCCGTGATCAATATGTCCTGCGGTGCCTATGACTAACATGAGAATTTATTGAGTATCTTTTTAATTGATTGTTCAAGGTATGTTATATCTGATTTTTCTATTGCTTTGATATCTATGATAAATCGGTCATTATCAATTCTACCGATAATTGGATACTCTAAGTCTCTAAACAGTTTCATAAGTCTGTTTGGGTTATATTTGTTTGAAAAAATAATTCCAACTGAGGGGATATCCGATTCGGGTAAAGCACCACCACCTACAAAACTTTTCGTAGCTTCAACAGAGAGACCATCGGGGCTGCCTATATTTTTTTGAATTGCTTTACCTCTTTTATATAGTTCAGATTCAGATACTGAAAGCATATTCCAGAGTTTAATTTTCTCCTGCCAACTGTTGTCTAAGTAGTACATAAGAAGTTTTTCTAAAACAGCAAAAACAATTTTATCAGCCCGCATCGTTCTAAAGAGTGGATTCTTTTTTATCTTTTTAATCATTTCTTTATTTCCGACAAGAAGTCCGGCTTGGGAACCACCGAGAAGTTTATCACCTGAGAAACAGGTAATATCGGCACCGTCACGAACCGACATTTGTACTGTAGGTTCGGCGTAGCCGAGAATTTTTTTAGTCAGTACAAAGACACCACTGCCTAAATCATTAACAACCGGAATAGAATATTTTTCCCCCAATACGACAAGCTCTTTTAAAGAAACCTGCTCTACAAAACCTTTTTGGACAAAATTGCTCTGATGAACTTTTAAAATAATTCCGGTTTTATCTGTAATGGCATTTTCATAATCTTTGAGAGTCGTAATATTTGTCGAACCGATTTCTGTTAGTTTGGAACCTGATTTTTTTAAAATATCAGGAATACGAAATCCACCGCCAATTTGCACAAGTTCTGAACGGGAAATGATTACTTGTTTTTTATTGGCAAGAGTATTCAAAATAAGAAACAAAGCAGCAGCACAGTTATTGACTACAGTTGCAGATTCCGCCTGCGAGAGTTCTGATAAATAATTTTCGCATGCTTCACCTCTTTTGCCCCGTTTGCCTGAATGTAAATCAAATTCGATATTTCCAAAACCAACTGTTGTTTTACGTATCTCATCAAAGAGTTCATCTGACAAAGGAGCTCTGCCTAAATTCGTATGAACGACAACTCCGGTCGCATTTATAACTTTTGTTATCTCGTTACGTTTTGTTTCTTTAGCTGAAGTGATTATCTGTTCAACTAATTTTTCTATTGTAATTGTTTTATTCGTTTTGAAATCTTTTTTTGATTGAGCTATAACATCTTTCACAATTTGAGCCACTATCGGTCGGGGAAGTTGTTTTGAAAGAGCAGATATTTTTTTTGTCTGCAGGAGTTCTTCCACAGAGGGAAAATCTCTTAATTGTGTTATTGTACTTTTTGCCATAATGATTTGTTGTATATTATTTCAGCTAAGACTCGTCCGACTGACTCAAGCGATTCTGCTGAACAGTTTTCAGGTGTATCAAATTCGGTATGCCAGTATTTGTAATCAAAGTCTATAATATCTACTGCCGGAATACCGGCAGTTATTAAAGAAAGATGGTCATCTGAAATCGCATATTTTAAAGAATCGATAAACCCATTTACTTTTATATTTTTTGCTGTTTCAAAAATCAAATCGTTTAAAGCCTTAGCATTATTTTCAGAATACTGCTCACGATAGATAGTCAAATCTTTGTCACCAATCATATCAAGTATAATACCAAATTTATATTTACCTCTGATTCCTTTTCGTGCAAATTCTTTTGAACCGAGCATGTAGAATTGAATATCTCCTGATTTCCCCCAATCCTCACCATCGACAAAAACAAAATCAATATTAAGTTCCGGTTTCTTCATCGCACACATCCGGGCAAGTTCAAGCAATACTGCCACCCCCGAGGCACCATCAGAGGCACCATCTATCGGGTCGTTTTTTAACGCAGGATTGACAGCATAATCTGTTCGCGGTCTGCTGTCATAATGTGCCATAAGTACAATAGTCGGATTCTGAGGGTCTGAGACAAAAGACCCGATAACATTTACCATAGGGATATTAGTCTGGGAGTATAAATCAAAAAAAGTAAATACTTGTGAATCGACAGGTATTTGGAGGCTGTCAAAAATTTCATAAAAGAAGTTTCTGCATTCTGCTGAAGACTTTGTCCCCGGTACTCTTGGACCAAATGCAACCTGCTGCTCCAAATAGCCAAAAGCTCTTGCTGAATCAAATTGAGGATGTGTAATATATGTATCTGACTGACATGACACTAACCCCGTTAAAGTTGCACATATACAAATGATTAGTAATACAGTTTTATTCATGAGGGTAAAGTGACAGATTTATAGCTATATGTCAATTGAAAACTTTTAGAATCTGATTTCTGTCCAAAGCTGCACTTCACGAGTGTGATTATTTCTTCTGCCTTTGACATCCTGCCATCTCATTGTAATACCGCCTTTAATTTGGCGACTGAAAGTATAAGCGATTATTGGATTGAAGGCTCTTGATGACTCATCAATAGGCATATTGTCAGGACCAATAACATTATCGTTTTCAGTTTTTGATGAATTAAACTTTACATTCATTGACAAATCTACAGTAGATTTAAATTTAATTTTTCCAAAAAGTGGAATTGAGATACCATGAGGTGAAGTAAATGAATATTTAGTAGAAAGTGCAAATGTTTCCTTGGACGTAGTGGAGGTTGACTGCAATTCACCGGTATTTGGGTTGAATGTTTCATTGGCAGAAATTGTTCGCGTAACAGAGCTGGTTAATGAGAGAGAGCGGAATAATTTGAAATTGATTTGGAGTAACGGATTATATCCGGTACTTGTAGTTTTTGAGACTGTAAAAGTTGAACCTGAAGATGTGATATCTTGTGACTCTTTTACCGATCGAGAATACCCGGTCCGAGGTGAAAAAATATTGATAAATTTATTCACATAGGACTGTATCAACGGTAAGTGTTTAAATGGTTTAATACGAATTGTTAAATCCGGCCAACTTTCAGAACTGTTCTCAAATAACTTCCCTTGTTTTATTATATCTCTTGAAATAGATTTACGGTATTTAATAGTTGTAATTAAACCACCTAAAAAAGTAAAACCTGATGAAAAATCATACGCTTCACCTTCCCCTGATTTCTGTGTTCTCGTATCTTCTAGAGTTAAAACATCTGTTTCATCTTTAAATCCAAAGAGATAACTATAATCCGGTCTCCGAACTAATCCCGGAAGCGAATTTGAATAACTGGTACTGTAATTATATGAAACAGGGTTTATCCATCCGGTTAATTTTCTGACACCTTTTAAAACCGGTGCATAAATTTTTTCTTTCTTTTTGTTCTCTTCTGCCAGAACATTTTTTTGACGACCTCGTCGTCGGGACTTAAACCCCTTTCTGGCAGTTTTACCTTTTCCCCCAAAAAGTATCTGATGGTCAAATCTTCCGGCAACGGACATATTTCGGGAAAGAACTGAACGACGAGTAGAATTACCCCGTTCCCAATCGTCGGCATATGATGACTTGAAAGAGAAACTTGAAG
Organism: uncultured candidate division Zixibacteria bacterium; assembly: GCA_913009765.1. The sequence continues at coordinate 963 of CAJVYT010000113.1, read as the reverse complement.
TAAAGAATGTCAATAATTTCGGATCATACGACAGAGAAAATCTCTGACCATAATGTGTTTCTAAGCCAAGTTTAAAATCAGCATTATTTAAAGTAAAATTGACAAGGTCTAAGTTTGTTAAATCGCGGCGTGTGTCATAGTTAAAACTTGTTACTAAATTGTCAAATATTTTATAATTTATTTTCATAGATGCTATAAAATTCCGTTTTAATGTTGACCGTCGATTAAAATTAATATCATCAGTCAAATTTATATTTCTATTAAAACTCCCATTCATAGTCCAATTGTCGGGATACAAAGCTAATCTAGAATTAGCAGCTTTTTTCAAAATCGGAAGATATTTCAACAAGTGGAAAATCTTCACTTTTGGAATATTTTTTATATTTAAATTATAATCAGCTTTGATATCAAGTACTTCACCATAACTATATGGAAAGTTCACTGATTTTAAATTATTTTGACGATATGAAAATCTCGTACTTAAACGGTTTAATAAAACAGAAAATAGTGGATTTCTTGACTTCTTCTTAAATTTAGCGGAGATAGAAACCGATTTTGACTCATTCACTCGCTGTTCTTCCAATCGTACTTCTGCAGGTAAAACAATATCAGAATTATTCCTTAACAAAGGAGTTTGAACTGATTTAGAATATGAGAAAGTAACCGGGATTTTTGCATTCCACGCTCTCGGTAGTAACTTATGTAAATTAAATGTAATACCTGAGCTCAGAGTTGTTTCATTTCTACCGGAACCTAAATTATTTTGAGAACCTCCGCGGGTTGCTGCTGAAATCCCCCTAAAGAAAGGGTCTTTAGATTGTAAAGAAAAATTATAGTTTATAAAATCAGCCATATTTCCAGCAGCAGTAATTCGACCTGCAGTACCAACATCTTTCCTTACATCTGTTACCCGTAATTCATCAATCCAAATATTTCCACTGATAGATTTTGTTGTATCCTCAT
>CAJVYT010000112.1 GCA_913009765.1 uncultured candidate division Zixibacteria bacterium | reverse complement strand
AATAAGAGGTCCCTCCGAGGTAAACACATAGCCCGTCCGAGCATTGCGAGTCGGTAGGACACAGTCAAACATATCAACGCCATGCGATACCGCCATCAGTAAATCTTCGGGATACCCGACTCCCATCAAATAACGAGGTTTGTCTTTCGGAAGATATTGAATTGTATGAGCAAGCATCTCTTCCATTTCATCTTTTGGTTCCCCAACAGACAACCCGCCGATTGCATTACCGGGGAAATCAAGCGAGACAATCTGTTCAGCCGATTGTGTACGCAGGTCTTTATATGTAGAACCCTGAACGATTCCAAAGAGTAAATTGTAGGGCAGCATCTCTGTGATACTGCCATCAGAGGCGGGATCACGGGGATCCCGCCCTACTGAATCTTGTAGGTCAGAACCCTTTAGTGGTTCTGACAAGAATGGCGGAACTGCTGAAGAGTTCCGCCCTACAAACTCAGAATCATTTTTTTCGGATAATTCGGTATGTTTTGCAAGGCATCGTTTTGCCCAATCGAATGTTCTGTTGACACCATGGCGGGCAAGTTTTTCATCGGCAGGATACGGCACACATTGGTCAAACGCCATGATAATATCGGCACCGATTGCATGCTCGATTTCCATAACAGACTCAGGCGTGAACATGTGATAAGAACCGTCAATATGCGACTGAAACTTAACTCCCTCATCGGTTATTTTGGAAATATCACGCAGAGAAAAAATTTGAAAACCACCCGAATCAGTCAGAGTGGGTTTATTCCATGAGTTAAACTTAGCCAGTCCACCCATCTTTTTTATGACTTCAACACCGGGTCGAAGATACAAATGATAGGTATTCCCCAGAATTATTTCAGCACCGCACTCTTCCAAATCGGATGAGATAAGAGCTTTCACCGCCCCCGAAGTTCCGACAGGCATAAAGGCAGGAGTTTGAATTTTCCCATGTGCAGTAGTTACTTCGCCACGTCGTGCCGAACCATCGGATGATATATGTGTATATATTTTTTCCATTTTATTTTTCCAAGTAGTAGGTCAGAACCCTTTAGTGGTTCTGACAATTATGGCGGAACTGCTAAAGAGTTCCGCCCTACAAATTATGTTATGGTTTTGACAAAACTTTTTAATTAAACAAACTCTCAATTGCAATTTGTAGATTTTCGACACCAATAAGTTCAATTTTACTCTCAGTAGTTTTTGAAATGTTTGATTTTGGAAGCAAGACTTTTTTGAATCCCATTTTCTCTGCTTCGTTGATTCGTCTGTCGGCAAGCGAAACCCCACGCACTTCACCCGACAAGCCGACCTCACCAAATACCAGTGTATATGGGTCTATCGGTTTATTAAGTAGCGAAGAAACAATAGATACTATCAATGCTAAATCAACTGACGGTTCCGCTATTTTAAGTCCTCCGGCAGGGTTTACAAAAACATCGTTTGTTCCCATCGGATAACCGCATCGTTTTTCCAAAATAGCCAATAACAAAGCTAAACGTTTGTTGTCGATACCTCCGGCAACTCTTTGGGGATTGCCGTAGTTCGCTGCTGTTACAAGTGCCTGCATTTCAACTAAAATAGGACGGCTCCCCTCACACAAGGCAGTCACAACTGCCCCGCTTCGCTGTTCTTGATATTTCTCCGAGAGAAAAAGCGATGACGGGTTACTAACTTCAACAAGTCCTTCCTGCCGCATTTCAAACAGTCCGATTTCTGAAACCGACCCGAATCTGTTTTTGTTAGCACGAAGCATCCGATACAAATGGGTATGGTCTCCCTCAAAATATATAACAGTATCAACCATGTGTTCCAAAAGTTTTGGACCGGCAACAACACCGTCTTTGGTTACATGACCAATTAAAAAAAGAGATATATTATTTGCTTTGGCTGACAATATAAGTTGATGGGCTACCTCTCGTATTTGCCCGACTGTTCCGGGAGGCGAATCAAGCGTTGATGACGAAATTGTCTGAATAGAATCTACTAAAATAATTTGATAGTGTTCTTTTGAGATAATCTGATGAATTTCTTCAAGTGATGTTGTATTGATAGCGGTTATATTTTCACCATGAACTTGCAGTCTATTGGAACGGAGTTTTAACTGGGAAAGAGATTCCTCGCCGGTCACATAAAGAACTTGCAAACCTAACTTTGAGTACGCTTCGGCAGCTTGCAAAATAAGTGTTGATTTTCCTATCCCCGGTTCGCCGCCAATGAGTATTGTCATGCCGGGCAGAAGATGTCCGCCCAAAACTCGGTCGAACTCATCTATACCGCTTTTGTACCCAAACGACTGCGACATTTCAATTTCAGGAATTCGTTTTTTTACAGAGTCGGTAACTTTAGCAGTCTGCCCTTTTTTAGTCGTAACTTTTTCTTCTATCAAAGAATTCCAGGCATTGCATTCACGACACTGCCCTTGCCATTTGGGATGTTCCGCACCGCACTGTGAACAAAAATATGCTGATTTTATTTTTTTAGTTATCGCCATTTTTGTAACCTTTTTCAGAACATACTTCGACTCCGCTCAGCATGACAGGTTATAAGTTATTGTCTTGAAAGACAACATAGATAATCAATTATAATTGATATAATATAACCGTAACAATTGATTTCTTCTATCACATATTGAAAAAATTAGAACGGTGAAGGTTCATCACCTGCTATCGGCTCAACACCTGCCGGAACTTCACGATACCCGGGAGCCAAATTTTCAAATCGGGCAAACTCTTTTACAAAAGCAAGCTTTATATTTCCGGTTGGACCATTACGCTGTTTGGCAACAATGATTTCTGCTTTGCCCTCAACTTCTAAAAATTTCGGGTCTGTTTTCTCTATATGAGCCATGTAATGTTCTTCACGAAAGACAAACATAACCAAATCAGCATCCTGCTCAATCGCACCCGATTCACGTAAATCAGAAAGCATCGGTCTTTTATCAGGACGGGATTCCACATTACGTGAAAGCTGTGAACAGGCAATCACCGGAACATTCAGCTCTTTGGCAAGAATTTTCATACTTCTTGAAATCGCCGACATTTCCTGTTGACGGTTTTCATATCTACTCGACATCTGCATCATCTGTATATAATCTACAATAACCAAACCCAAATCATTCTGAGCTTTCAAACGACGTGCTTTGGCAAGCATTTCCAAAGTTCCCAAATCAGGCGTATCATCAATATAAATCGGAGCATCAGCTAAAGGTCCGCTTGCATGTGTCAGTTCTTGCCATTCTTTATCACTTAATTTTCCGGCACGTAATTTTTGTTGAGAGACTCTCGCCCGTCCGCATAACAATCTTAAGGCAAGTGCTTCCTTTGACATTTCAATAGAGAAAATACCTACTGTTTTTTTATGTTCAATTGCAATATGCTCTGCGATATTCATAACAAGCGATGATTTCCCCATAGATGGACGACCAGCAACAATTATTAAATCACCATTATGCATTCCGTTTGTCATTTCATCTATTTCAGTATAACCGGTTTTAGTACCCATCAATGTCGAGTCATTTGACTGCAGGTTTTCAATTTGGTCAAATGTTTCCGGCATTAAATCCTTAAGCGGAATAAACCCCTTTTTAAGTCTTTCTTGAGAGATAGAAAAAATATTTGCTTCGGCATTATTTAATAGTTCCAAAACAGGAACATCAGCAGAGTAGCAACTGGTTATGATTTCTGTTGATGTATTTATAAGTTTTCTGAGAGTCGATTTTTCAAGTACGATATCGCAATGGTATTTTAAATTTGCAATCGAAACAATCTCTTCAATCAAACCGACCAAATATACGCGACCGCCGATTGGCTCCAAATCGTTTGTTTTTTGAAGTTCGTTGGAAACAGTTGTAATATCTGCCGGTTCATTTTTTCCATAGAGAGAAAGAATTGCTTTAAAAATGATACGATGTTTCGGTACATAAAAATGTTCCGGAGAATTGAACACTTCCAGAACGACAGAAATACCTTCTTGGTCTTTTAAAATTGCTCCTAAAACCGCCCGTTCGGCATCAACGGAATTCGGAGAAACAGATTTATCTACATTTTTAGATTTAGGTCGATTGCTTTCATACATAATTTAAAAACTATCTCATACTTTCATAACGTGCTTTTAATTTTTTCATATCTTCCCACGTGTCTCGTTTGTATTTCGGGAAACGTAAAAGTGCCGCCGGATGATACGTAACTAACACCGGAATATCTCGAAAATTCTGCCAATTTTTACGGAGTCTTCCCAAAGGTTCCTTAGTTTGAAGCAGTTCCTGCGAGGCTACCAATCCGAGAGTACATATAAATTTTGGTTTGATGAGGTCTATCTGTTTATATAAATATGGAAAACAGAGTTCTCTTTCTTCGGGAAGCGGGTCTCTATTTCCCGGAGGACGGCATTTTAAAATATTGGCTATATAAACAGTCTGTCTGCTTAGTTGAATTGCCGCTAATATTTTATCAAGGAGTTCTCCGGCTCGTCCGACAAACGGCTCCCCTTTTAAATCTTCATTTGCACCGGGAGCCTCTCCGATAAACAGGATATCCGCATTTGGGTTTCCAATGCCATATACAAACTTGTTGCGACTTTTCCCTAATGAACATTTTTGACAATTGCATATTTGGTTAAAATGCTCTTCTAATGAACTGAAATCCTCTGACACAGCAGAGTTATTATCAACAAGAATATCAGCTTGCATTCTGTCGGACTGCTTATTGATAATAGCTTCACCAACGCCCATATCAATTTCCGATTGGAAGGCACGCCGTACTAATTCTTGTAAGTTTAGATTCTCAGTCATCCTAAATATTTCTTTTTTTTAAGGGATAAATATATTACAACATTTCGGATATAATATCAAGCAATCTAAATGAAATTTCTCTTTTTGAACTGAGTGGAATATGGATAGGTTTTCGCTTAGGTATAAACATAGTCACTTCGTTACTGTCAGACTCAAAAGCAGTCTTTTCAGACGGCTGATTGAGTACGATTGCATCTAAATTTTTCTCTTTGAGCTTTTTTTTTGCGTTAGCTATACCATTGTCGGTTTCAAGAGCAAATCCTATCAGTTTGGCAGACTTCTCTGTTTTATCTTTTGAAATTTCTTTTAAAATATCTTGGGTCGGTTTAAGCAACAGCTCCATTTTTAGTTTATCTTTTTTAATTTTTGACTTCTCGGTTTGTAAAGGTGTGAAATCGGCAGGAGCAGCAGCCATTATAAGACAATCTGTCTTTTTATATTCTTTTTTGACAGCTTTTAAAAGTTCAGCTGTTGTTTTTATTTGGATAAGTTTCAGATTTTCAGGAGGAATTTCAGATGTAGGACCGGAGATAAGAGTAACCTCAGCACCCAGTTCTAAAGCGGCACTCGCCAGTGCATAGCCCATTTTCCCTGATGAATTATTTGAAATAAACCGAACCGGATCAATCTGTTCTTTGGTCGGACCTGCAGTAATTAAGATTTTTTTATGTTTGAGACTTTTTTTTTTAGGTGAACTCTTTATCTCTTTGGAAAAATACCGCACAAGCTCTTCAAATAAATCTTCCGGTTCAGGCATCCGTCCTACCCCGTAATGATTACACGCCATATCTCCCTCGGTCGGCTCAATAAATTTGTAGCCGACATCTTTTAAAAGCGAGATATTTCTTTGAGTGATTTTATTCTCCCACATATGAACATTCATCGCCGGCGAAAAAATTGTATCTGTTGTCGTGGCACAAATTACAGTCGTGAGTAAATCATCTGAAATTCCCGAGGCTATTTTGCCGATACAATTTGCTGTTGCCGGAGCAATCAGGTTAACATCTGCCCATTCGGATAAATCAATATGACGAGTTGCGATATACGATTTTTTTTCAAACAAATCAACCGCTACTTGGTTGGAAGAAACTGTTTCCATGGTAAGCGGAGTGATAAATTTTGTAGCGGCTTCTGTCATAAGTATCTTAACTTCGGCATTTTCTTTTTTTAATGCACGAACAAGATACGGAATTTTATAACAGGCAATACCGCCGGTCATACCGATAAGTATTTTTTTGTTTGAAAAAGACATTTGTTAGTGAAAAAAGGTTGATTGTTCAGTCAAAGAGTCAAAAAACATACCAACATCACCCTGTTCTATCTCTTTAAAAAGGACAGAGGATACAATTATCTTCATTCGGTCGACATCAATAGCTTCACCTGTCAAAAGCAGGACTCTTTCTAAAATTGCTTCAAACTGTTCTGAGTCTACAATTCTATTATTCAAAAGTTTTAATAAAAAACCGTATGATTCAGAGGATAACTGCTGACGCTCTTCTTCTGTTAATACTCTTATTGAATTAGCATTATCAGGAAAATCAGTATAATATTCTTCAATAGAACTGTTAAACTGTTCTAAAAACCAACTATACGCAGTGTTGATTTCGGTATCAGAATAGCCCATATCTTTTAATTCTAATGAGATGTCATCAGGAGCAGGCTGGCGTTCGCTATGCTCACGCATAAAGTCCATCAAAAAAACAACAATCTCTAAAATTCTATTTCTCATGTCTACAAACTCCAAGCATATAAAACGAAGATACACTTGGAATTAATTCTATGCAAGCAGAGTTTGTATCTTTTTTAAAATTACTTATAAATTTACAGAATTATGGTTTCCTTAGCTGTTTCAGTCTGAAACATAGTTTCTAAGAAAAAGCGGAATTGTCGATATAATTCCGCTTTTATTATTTTATTTTACTTAAAATACTAATGCTTAAAATGCCTTACACCGGTAAAGACCATTGCAGCATTTGCCTTGTCGGCAGCTTCAATCGCCTGTTCGTCGCCTTTGGAACCGCCCGGTTGAATAATCGCAGTCACTCCGGCATCAGTACCGATTTCGATACCATCTGGCATTGGATAAAAAGCATCAGATGCCATCACGGCACCTTTGGCACGCTCACCTGCACGTTTGACTGCCAAAAATCCGGCATCAACTCGAGAGGTCTGCCCCATACCTATCCCAACTGTTGCTCCATTTTTTGAAAGAACAATCGCATTTGATTTGGTATGTTTGACAATTTTCCAGCCAAAAAGCATTTCTTTGATTTCATCTTCAGTCGGTTGACGTTTTGTGACAACTTTTAAATCAGCCGGCAGAGTAACTTTATCATCAGCAGACTGAACCAAAAATCCTCCACGAATATATTTGTAAATCAGTTCACCATCAGATCGACCTTTTACAATAGAATCAAGTGTCAGCAAGCGTCTGGTCTTTTTCCTTTTCAACAGTTTAAAAGCATCATTAGAAAACGAAGGAGCTAAAATACATTCTACAAACGGTGTATCATGCAGCAGTTCGGCGGCTGACATATCGACTTCTTTATTTAAACCAATAATAGAACCAAACGCCGAAAGTGGGTCAGAGTCATAGGCTTTTTTATATGCTTTAGCAACAGTATCGCCAACAGCCGCACCACAGGGATTGGCATGTTTCAGCACACAGGCAAACGGTTCTGAAAAATCCAAGAGCATACCCAAGCAGGCATCAAGATCATTATAATTATTGTATGATAATTCTTTTCCGCTAAGCTGCTTAGAATTCAAAAGTGTCGGACCGCTGAAACCTTGCAGCTTATAAATAGATGCTTCCTGATGAGGATTTTCACCATATCTCAAAGATGATTTTTTCTCAAGTGATAACGAGAGACCTTCAGGACATTCAGAACTATCAAAATCTTTGCCAAGAATAAAATATTCCGAAATAGCCATGTCATATTCCGCAGTCAAGCTAAACGCTTTTTTAGCACATTCACGACGGAATTGCAAATCGGTAGTACAGTCATGTTCTCTCAACTGCTTTAACATCGGTTCATAATCAGCAGGTTCTACCACAACAGTTACCGAAGCATGGTTTTTAGCTGCCGAACGAATCATCGATGGTCCACCGATGTCAATATTTTCAATTATCAAAGCATCATCGGAATCCGGTTTTGCTACTGTCTGCTGAAACGGATACAAATTCACAACAACCAAATCAATACCTCGGTAGTCAGACTGGCTCATCTGTTCGATATCCCCGGTAATTCCCCGTCTAAAGAGAATACCTGCATGAATTTTGGGATGAAGAGTTTTGACCCGTCCGCCTAAAATTTCCGGAGCTCCCGTAAAACTTGACACTGAAATTACATGAACACCGGCATCTTTAATAGTTTTTAAAGTTCCGCCGGTTGAAATCAACTCAACTCCCATCTCCTCTAAAGCACGTGCAAATTCAACAACGCCCTTTTTATCGGAGACAGAAATAAGTGCTCTTTTAATTTTTACTTCTGACATTTTTATTTACCTGTTAATAATTTTTGTGCTTCTAAATATCTCACGGCTGACTGCTGAACCACAGAATCCGGCAGTTTAGGTCCGGGAGCTTTTTTATCCCAATCTAAAGTACTTAAATAATCGCGAATCGGCTGTTTGTCAAATGACGGCTGCCCGACTCCGATTTTATATTTATCCACCGGCCAAAAACGGCTTGAATCAGGCGACAGCACTTCATCAATAATAATAAACTTACCGTCTTTAAAGCCAAATTCAAACTTTGTATCGGCAATAATGATTCCTTTAGTCAAAGCATAATCGGCAGCTTTAGTATACACTTCAAGAGACTTCTGACGGCAAAGCTGTGCTGTTTCAGCTCCTATTAAATCAACCAACTGCTGATAACTGATATTTTCATCATGCCCGTCATCGGACTTAGATGATGGCGTAAAAAGAGTTTTCGGCAGTTTTTGAGATTCTTGTAAATCAGACGGAAACTCAAACCCATGTACTGTATCAGAACCGTTTTTCCGAGCATTTAGAAGCTCTTTCCACATTGAACCTGAAATATAACCGCGAACAATACACTCGGCATCGATACGGTCAGCCTTGCACACAATCATAGAACGACCTTCAAGTTGGTCACGATATTTGTGTAAATCTTTAGGGTACTCATCAACATTGGCAGTTATCAAATGAGAATCGATAACATCTTTCAAATAGTCAAACCAAAAAAGTGACATCGCTGTTAAGACTTTTCCTTTGTTAGGAATACCGTTCGGCAAGACAACATCAAATGCTGAAATTCTATCCGAAGCGATAAATAAAAGCGAATCGCCTAAATCATAAATATCACGAACTTTTCCACGCCACGTAAGCGGATATTCTTTTATATCTGTCTGTAATACAACACTATCCATCACTTATCTCATACTTTCCTTTAATGATTTTCTCCATCGCTCTCGGCAATAATATATGCTCCTGCTCAAGCACTCGTGCCGCTAAACTTTCGGGGGTATCATTTTCTATAACCGGCACTTTGACCTGTTCTAATATTTTCCCATTATCATATATTTCATCAACTAAATGCACCGTCACACCTGACTCAGAATCACCCGACTCAAGCACCGCTTTATGAACATTCTGACCATACATTCCTTTGCCGCCATACTTTGGTAAAAGAGCAGGATGAATATTTAATATCCTATTTTTATATACTCTCACGACCTGTTGCGGCAGAAGCTGAAGATACCCTGCTAAGACAATATAGTCAATATGCCGTTCCTGTAATTTTTGATATAACTCATCACCTGCTGATTGAGATGAATCGTAGTTTTTCTTTTTATAAATAAAAGTTTCGATATGTTCATTTTCGGCACGTTTTAGACCAAACGCTTTTCGCATATTGGAAACAACCCAGACCACATCGGCAGAGAGAATTCCTGATTTGGAAGCATCGACAAGTGCCTGCAAATTGCTTCCTCCGCCTGAAATAAAAACTGCTATTCTTTTTTTATCTCTGCTCACATTTTCTCCATATTATATCAAAAATAAGCTTGTAGAAACGTACTGTGTCAGGTCTCGGAAAGACCTGACCTACTGCTGCTTCAACTATCCTACAAACAACAATATTAAATGCGAGAGAAATTTAGTCAAGCTATATCGGAACGATATATGAAAATATTATGGCAACAGTAGTAGGGCAGGTCTTTCCAAGACCTGCTTTTTCTATAACTGACTTACATTCCAATATCATTCTCAAATTGGTTGGAATCCAGAATTTTGAACCCCTCTCCGTGCTTGACACGGAGTCCAGTCCTTTCGGATTAAAAAATTGGTTCTTTTTTTTGAAATTGAGTTTTTTTATTTGAATTCTTGGTTCCTCAGTAGGTCGGATTCAGTAGTTTTGAAATCGTTAGATTTCAAAATCGAGAAACCCGACTGTTTTAGAATAACAACAATTTCAATTTTAAATAAACAATGTCGGCGTTCCGATTCTAAAAACATAATTGTGAGAAGCCCGACAAACTCATTTTAAAATATTTACGGAATAGAAATCTCAATAAATTTGCTCGAAACGTTCCTGTTCTAGACTCCGGCTGAAGCCGGAGAGGAGTTCTGCTGAGTTGTAAAATTTATAATTGTGAAATAATTTATCTATACTTCTCTATAAATGAAAGTAGCTCTTCCTGAAACTTATCAGGCAATTCCAAATTTACCAGATGCCCACAATTTTCTATAATTGAAAGTTCAGAATTTGGTATTAAACTATGTAGTTTTTTCGACAACGGCAAAAACATGTTATCGGAATCACCTACGATAATTTTGGTAGGAGTTATTATTGATTGTACTTTTTCAATATCATTTAACTGCGGATAATACCCCCGCTTTGGATCTTTCCAAACTGCTCCTGAATGTTCTCGCATCATCATTTCGACAAACTCTTTAATATGCTGCTGGTCTTTTCGATACCAAATCAACGCAGTTTTTATCCATTTCTCTTTGGCAGCTTCAATACCTTTTTCTCTGGCAATTTGGTCAATCCTTGAAATTTTTGTTCCAAGCTTATACCCTGCCGCAGATGTACCGATAAGAGTGAGAGATTTTATTCGTTCAGGATGCTTGAGTACAATCCCCAAAGCAGTAATCCCGCCATAAGATAAACCGACAAGATGAATATTTTTTAAATTAAGCTTATCAAAAAACTTCATCAAATCAGCAACCCGCTCATCACGAGTATACCCTGAGATAGGAGCATCGGATTTGCCATGCCCTTTTAAATCCGGTGCTATAACATAATAATTTTTGCTTAACTCTTTGGCATCTGCTTCCCACATTCTGCTGTCCAACGTAAAAGCATGCAGTAAAACCACCGTTGGATTGCTGCGGTCTCCAAACTCTTGATAATAGTAATTATAATCACCCAAGTTAGCAAATGGCATGTTGCTATTTATCCCACTCGTCAAGAAGCTGTTTTTGTTTCTCAGTAAGCACTGTTGGAATCTGAACTTTTATTGTAACAAACAAATCGCCGAACTTCCCATTAACAGACAGACCTTGATTTTTCAAACGCATTATTGTGTCAGGCTGGGTACCTGACGGAATCGTCAACACAGATCGGAAGAGCACACGTCTGAACTCCAGTCACACTGATATATCTCGT
>CAJVYT010000111.1 GCA_913009765.1 uncultured candidate division Zixibacteria bacterium | reverse complement strand
TTACTTCTTCTTTTTTTTTTTTTTTTTTTTTTAATGATACGGCGACCACCGAGATCTACACTCTTTCCCTACACGACGCTCTTCCGATCTTGATATGCTCATCAATCCAATTGTTTTGAGATGATTTTTTACCTAATGCATTATGCGGTTGATAGGAAAACTTTTTAGATTCAAAAATTGTGTTCAGTTTTTTATATTCTGCAGGGGTTATAAACTCACCGGTTTTATTGAAAAACTTTAAAGCATTCCATTCTGAGGGGTTATGTGAAGCGGTGATACAAATTCCTCCGGAAGCTTTTAGTTTTTTAACAGCAATTTCAACTGTTGGGGTCGGCACAATACCGATATCTATAACATCAAGACCGACCGATTGTAAAACAGAAATTATAAGCGGATTGATAATAGCTCCTGACGGACGGCTGTCACGCCCGATTACTACTTTCCCCTTGCCGAGTATAGTACCAAAAGCGGCGGCATATTCTGCCAGCATGTGCATATCAAGTCCGTTGCCTAAAACACCCCGAACGCCGGAGGTTGATTTTACGAGTTGTATCTTTTTCATATTATTCTTATTACCTTAAATTCAATGTTAATTTGAAAAGCGAGCTAATCCGTTTTTAGTTCCTATCCACAGGTTACCAAACATGTCAACCTGTAAAGTGTTGATAAAATTATCAGGGAGATAGCTATTTACGGTTGTATAATTTGTCCATACTGTTCCGTTAAAAGATGCAAGACCAAAACGGGTCCCAAACCAGTATGTTCCTTGATTATCTATGACAACTGCTGTCACAACATTATCCGGCAGTCCCGAATCGACAGCCATATAGTTTGTCCAAATATCATTTTCAAAAAGAAATGCACCTGCATCGGTTCCAAAAAGAGTTTTAGTTCCCGAGACTGAGATGTCCCATACTCCTTGATTTGTAAAATTATTGTCTGAACTATAATTGGTAAAAACTGAATTTCCTAAGACAGAAGCACCGTATACTTGGAGTCCTGTCCATATCTCATTATTTGCAGTAGCTTCTATACAGTTTATTTTTCCTAAACCGTGAAGAGTGATTGGGACATCATACTTCTGCCAAGCATTAGAACCATCAAGAGCAAAAGAGTACAAACCGCTGGTGAGCGTGCCTATCCATAATTTGTTGTCAGAGATAAGAATATCTGTCAATGAAAGGATAGAAATACCGGAGTCATTTGATTTATAAAAAACTGTTGAATCTCCCTCAAGTAGTGCCACTCCATTGCTATTAGTACCAAACCATATTTGGGATGATGATTCTATTGCGATAGAATTGACTGTTCCAAAAAATGTTGTGTCAATTGTTGTATCGCTGACAATGATAGTTGTATCTATACGTATCTCTTGAGCATCGTAAATTAAATTCCAAGTTGTATTGTTATATGTAGAAACACCATCTAAAGTAGATATATATTTAACAACTCCGTCTAGTTGAATTGCTAAAACCTCGTTTGACGGCAAATCCGAATTATCGGTACGATATACAGTCCAACTACCGCTTAATAAAGTAGTAGCAGAATCAATATTTGAAATAGGTGACCAGTTAGGGGTTTCATCGGCAAGTTTGACCGCAAAGTAATATTTTGTGTTCGGCAAAAGTCCGGTCACTATAATAGTATCATCAGCAGTGCCGACATTTGGCTGGTTTGGCGGTAGGAACTGCGTTGCAAGTGCATAGTTGGCTGAATCAATCATTGAAGTTGCATAGCGAACCTCATACGTTTTTGCTCTGCCAAAAATACCATCATCACCGGTCGCAGTGAGAAACAGAGTTGCAGAATTACCGGAGGTAAATCCAACCGACAAATCGGTTACAGCCGAAGGTGCTTCACTGTCTACGCTAACAACAGGATTTGAACTGTCATTAGAACAGGAAACAAAAACGAAAGAAACAAACAATAGTAACGCTATAAATTTTTTCACAATAAATAATATTCCTCACAAGGGTGTGTTAAGTTATACTTGAAAAATATAAAAAGAATCTTAAAAAACACAAAGATTTAATAATTATTTTTTGCGTATGAGTACGTCTTTCATGCTTTTGTGTATCAATCGGTTAGAAGCGAGTATGCTTTTGTTGAAAATGGAATACGGATTATTGTCTATTTGGGTTACTTTTCCGCCTGCTTCTGAAAGGATAATAATAGCAGCGGCAGTGTCCCACGGATGCAGATAATATTCCCAAAATCCTTCTAATCGTCCCGATGCCACCCAGCAAATATCTAAAGCAGCCGAGCCGAGTCTTCTGACCGCCTGTGCGTGTTTCATCATACGGGCAAACATACCCAGATTATTTTTTTTAGCCGTTGCAATATTATATGCAAAACCGGTTGCCAAAAGCGAGCGGTCCAAACGTTTTTCGGGCGATACTTTTATTCTTTTATTATTGAGAAATGCACCCCGCCCGAGAGTTGCCGAAAAGAGTTCATCTGTTTCAGGGGCATAGACAACTCCAACTATAGATTTATTTTTGTATTGCAGTGCTATTGACACAGCATAAATCGGAAAACGGTGGGCATAGTTCACGGTACCGTCAAGAGGGTCAATAACCCAGCAGTAATCAGAATTATTGTCAATGGAACTTCCCTCTTCTGACAAAATTGAATGTTCAGGATACGCATCACAAATTTGAGAAATAATATATTTTTCTGATTTTAAATCAAATTCTGTAACAGGGTCTATACGACCTTTGTATTGTATATTTTTATTTTTTAAAAACCCTTCTGACAAAATTTTACCTGCACCAAAAGATATTTTTTCAGCAAATAATTTATATTTCTGAAGTTCTTTTTTTGGTAATACCATATTTTTTTCTCTCCTACTTTGCACTTGCAGTCGTTTGAGATGTTCGTTTGTACTGCAGTTGATACAAAGTTTGATAAATTCCTTTTTCTTTTAAAAGAGATTCATGAGTACCGATTTCTCTCAGTTCCCCATGATGCATGACAAGAATTTTATCTGCTTTTTCAATTGTAGATAGTCTATGTGCAATGACAATAGAGGTTCTGTCTTTTAAAAGTTCTAACAAAGCATTCTGAATAAGTATTTCTGTTTCGGTATCAACCGATGATGTTGCCTCGTCAAGAATCAGAATATCAGGATTAAATGCCAATGCTCTGGCAAACGATAAAAGCTGTTTTTGTCCTGTTGAGAGAGTCGCTCCTCTTTCTTTTACAGGTGTTTTCAAACCGCTTTTGACGTCTTTCATAAACCTGTCAAAGCCGACTCGTTTAATTGCTGATACAATCTCATCATCTGAAATAGAATCATCACGCAGTCGTACGTTGCGGGCATAATCACCTGAAAAGATATAGACATCCTGCAATACAAGTCCAAGATATGACCGCAGTTTGGCAATCGGATAATCGGTTATTTCGATACCGTCTATTTTTATTGATCCTTTTTGGTAAGGATAAAAACGATACAAAAGCGAAATAAGCGATGTTTTACCGGCACCTGTTGCTCCGACAATTGCTACTTTTTCCCCCGGTTCAACGGTGAATGATAAATCTTTTATGACCCATTGTTCATCATTGTAGGCAAACCAGACATTTTCAAATTCAATTTTTCCTTGAAATTTTTCAGGTGTTTTTGTTTGTTCTTTATCAATTATTGCAGGCTGTGAATCTAAGAGATTAAATATTCTTTCTGATGATGCCATTGATGCCTGTAAGACATTGTATTTTTCAGAAAGGTCTCGAATCGGCTGAAAGAACCTTTCAACCAAATATATAAAAAGAACCAAATCACCAAAGCTTAAAGTTTTAACTTCAATCATTTTTCCACCATAATAAAAAAGCAGTCCTAATGAAACAGCACCGATAATTTCCACAGCAGGATAAAAAACAGCATAGTACAACACCGACCGAAAATGTCCGGTACGAAGTTCTTTATTAATTGAATCAAATTTATCAAAAGTATCCTTCTCTTTGGTAAACAGCTGCACAATTGTCATACCGGTAAGATGTTCCTGTACATAAGCATTTAAGCGGGCTAGTTTGAGACGAACAACCCTATAAGCATCTCTTGCTTTCCCTCGGAAAAAGAATGTTGATACTAATAAAACAGGCAGCGAAATAAAGGTGATACACGCCAGTCTCCAGTTAACATACAGCAATGCCGAAACAAAAAACCCAAGCATTAAAATATCACCGATAATATTTACAACCCCTGAAGAAAAAAGTTCATTCAAAGTATTTATATCATTTGTCACCCGTGTCAGTAATCTTCCGACCGGATTTTTATCGTAATATCCTAAATGAAGTTTTTGTAAGTGGGCAAACAGTTCCATACGGATATCATCCTGTACTTTTTGTCCCAGCCACATGGTTGAATAAATTTGAAAAAATGTAACAATCAAGAGGCCAAAAATAATGCCGAGATATTTTAATGCTAAAATATCAAAATGGTCAGCGGTTCCGGCTAAAATATAATCATCAATGCCTGTTTTTGTTATAAATGCAAGAGCTGTTTGAAAAAGAGCATTCAACACAAGCATAGAAACAGCAAGCAACACAACCCATTTATACGGCTTGGTATAAACAAGCAGACGTTTCATCAGACGGGCATCATACGCTTTTCCGAGAACTTCTTCATCATGAATTTGTTTGGTACTCATAATTGTTCTAATTCTTCTTCCAATAGTTGTGATTTATACAATTCCGCATAATAACCATTATTAGCAATCAGTTCTTCGTGGGTTCCCTGCTCAGCAACAGCACCGTCTTCTAAATACAGAATAATATCCGCATCTTTAACTGATGACACTCGGTGTGAGATTATCAAAGATGTTCTGCCGTTTAGCACTGTTGTTATTTTTTCATTTATTTGATGTTCTGTTTCCGTATCTACCGCAGAAGTGGCATCATCTAAAATAAGAATTGACGGTTTGCCGATAATTGCCCGTGCGATAGCAGTTCTTTGTTTCTGTCCGCCTGAGAGAGTAATTCCCCGTTCTCCTACAACAGTATCAAACCCATCTTGAAATGTTTGAATATCTTTTTTTAGTGCGGCGATGTCTGATGCCAGTTGAATTTCTATTTCGGTCGCATCTGCCTTGCCGTATCGAATATTTTCTCTGACTGTGTCAGAGAACAAAAACGGTTCTTGTGTTGCAAAACCTATTTGCTGTCTGAGAGAATCTAACTTCCAATTATTAATATCAACATCATCAATAAAAAGCTGCCCGGTCTGCACTTTAAATAGTTTAGTCAGTAGTGCGGCAATAGTACTTTTCCCCGAACCTGTTTTTCCTACTAATCCAACCATTTGCCCGGGGTTAATTGTCAGATTTATATTTTTGAGTACCTTAGACCCGTTGTAGGCAAAAGAGAGATTGCGAAATTCTATTTTCCCCAGCATCTGTTGTTCATAAGTTGCAGTCTCTGTATCTGCCACAGGAGAATTTGAATGCAGAATTTTGTTAATTCTCTCAAGGGAAGCCTTTCCCCGTTGGTAAAGCGATGTCACCCATCCGATAGCAATAACCGGCCAGAGAATCATCGAAAGGTATCCGAAAAATGCGACAATATCACCGAGACTGAGATTTCCTTTGATAACTTGCAGACCTCCAAAATAAAAGACAGTTAAGTATGACAGCGAGGCAAAGAGCCGCATGGTCGGAACAAATACTCCCTGCAGTTTGGCAAGTGACATATTGAGTTTAATATACATTTTAGAAAGAGTAGAAAAATGGGCAACTTCATTTTCTTCCTGACAGTATGCTTTGACAACTCGAATACCGGCTAAATTTTCTTGGGCATTTGATGTCAGTTCGGAGAATTTTTCCTGCACTTTCATTGAACGGCTGTGAACCATATTACCGATTTTATTAACTGCCAAAGGAAGCACAACCAACGGAATTATAGCATAAAGCGTTAAGGACGTTGAGAGATAAAACATAAAGGCAAATGATATAGTTAATTTTAAAATTGTGTCAGAGATATACATCACACCCGGACCTACCATTTGCCTGACCGCTTCCAAGTCGTTGGTCATGCGTGCCATAAGGTCGCCGGTACGGGTTTGATGATAAAACGATGGTGACATTTGAATGAGGTGTCCGAAAATTTCGTTTCGCAAATCATATTCAATATAGCGTGACATCCAAATGATAGTTCGTCTCATAAAAAAACGAAACAGCCCCGACAAAACAGCCGCCCCAACTGACAAAAGTACATAGTTGAGAATAACAGATGACGGCTCATTATTTTTAAGTGCATCAAAAATCAGTTTTGAAATATACGGCATGATTAAAATGAGACAATTAGATAAAACAACTGAAATCAAACCGCCAATAAGATACCGTTTGTATTTTTTGAAATATTTTAAGACAGTCTCAAACTGTTTTTTTTCTGTATGTTTCTTACTCAAAAATTCTCACTTTATTTACAAAAACGTATGTAATTTTTACCGATCATTTTATTACATGAAAGTTTAATATATGGAATTATTGAACAAGAAAAAAGCCTAATAGTTCAGGATATTTGCAAAAAGATGGATTGCTTCGATATCTAAATTTGACACCATTTCTAAAAGAGGAAACCCGCAGTAAATTATCTGACCTTCACCCAAACGAGAGACCGAAAGTAGTGTCGCTCCAGAATTGGTAACAAAAACCCGTTCGGCAGGTGCTATGACTGCCGGTTGGACAACTTTCTTTTTATAAAAAGATGAAAGCAGGTTTTTATCAGAAATAGCATACGGTTTAGAGAGTATTCTTGCTTCTTTGATTCTGTTGGTAATATCGGCTTTATCAACAACCTCAACAGTAGGAACAAATGATACCGGAATTACTGAACTTGGCCAGTCTTCTCCTTGAGGCATAATGACAAGAGAACCGCCCTGCCTAAGATATTTTTCAAAGCGGTCTTTTAAATGAGTAAACGATGGATAGTTCTTATATGAATTTGTACCGATGATAATAACATCGTAAGCATCTAAATCACCCTTGACCAAAGTTCTATCGGTAAGAGGTCGATAGGCAGCATCGGTCATAGTAAGAATATCTTCAAGTTGACCGGACTCATCGGGGAGAAAGCCGATTTTTCTGGTGTCGGCTATTTTGCACGAGGCAATACGAATTTTACCGGTGTCAGATGCCACTATCTGATTGTTCACTAATAGCTCAACTGTTTCAAACTGGGTTCCAAGTTCAAATAAATTGGAAATTGTAAATGGTATTGTAAATGTCTCAGACAATGATGACTTATCAAGCTGAATCTGTTTTCGATAGGCACCCGCAAACATACCTGCCGGAGTTTTAAAATTAATTTCTGCAATACCTACATAACTATACGGTTTGGTAATAATAACCTTAAGATTCAGATTTGATACAACTTTGTCAATATCAACTTTTGGAAATGGCTTAACAAAATAGAAATCAGGTTCTAATCGTATCTTTAAATTTGGAGCTTCCCAAATCGGAAGTGAGTTTGTAAACAATAGCGGAATCTGACCGTAGTCAATTTCAACTGAGAATTTGAGAGAGTCTGTAATCTTACCCTCGAGATATGAGCGGTCAATATCAATTAAGAATTCTTTGATAAATGATTGATGCGGAAGAATTTTTTGAGGTGTATCACCCAAAATAACTGCCGCCGAATCATAATAGGGATGGAATTTAAAATTGTTAATTGTAACCTCACGGGGTCCGTCTACTGATACTGCAACCCGAAACTTCAGTTTTGGTCCGTGGGGAGAATCGCGAAGAATTACCTTCCCCTCCCAATCTATTCCTACCAAATCAAGAGCTGCTGTCTCGGCACGTTTAAATAGTGAAGTTATATATTTTTCATAGTCGGGATACTGTGTCATAGCTTTTTTATGCTGACGGAGATATAAAAGCTCGCGGTAACCGTCAACGACAAAATCAACTTTTCGTTTGCCTTGAGAAATTTTTGATGCATTTAAATATGAACTATACTTTTTAGCCTGTTTGGCAATTGTTCGTTTCATCGGACCATCAATAAGAAGTGAATCAATTATCGAAACTAAGCGAAAAGACGGGATTCCGCTTAAAAAATTATCTGAACCTTTTTGAGTAAGATAATTTTTATCAAGAGAAAATTTTGTCAGATGGCTGTAATGTTTTTCAAATGATGCATAGTTTGGAAAAATAGAGGGTACTTCGTATTCTATTCTGTCTTTATAGCGGTTATACAATTCATTGCTGTTTAGAATGACCGATGATTTATTTTCTAATTTTTTCGATTTGTCGTAACGGCTGTAAATTTTTAAAATATTGAACAAATTTCCGACAGACGGTTTAGTTGAAAGGATTCTATTTTTAAATGCTCTGTAAAACTTACTTGTACTCTGCTCGTCAAATATGACAATATCTGGTTTACGGTTTTTAAAAAGTGTTTTGATAAGTTTCTTTATTGTCGTCGAATCAGAATTTGGAAGTGAGGCGATATGGAGATATATCTGTTGTTTGTCGATTGAAGTTGTAGAAATTTCAAACTGTGTCCGTTCGATAAGTTTCAGTAAATCGACCCGACACCCGAAATTTTCATTAAGATAATAAATTGTCGCCCAGTCAATTTCGGCATCATTTTCATAGACATACATAGCCTGAACATCGCTGACCGCATATTTGACCAAATCGGCGGCAGATACTGATTTTGCTGTTATCAGTGTAAAAACAGCAGTAAATATAAAATATTTACAATTATTTAGAAAACCTATTTTCATATAAACATATATCGGCAAAAGAGTTCAGATGTCAACTTTAAACATTTGAGGAATATTGCAGGTCGTGTTCCGATTCCAAAAAATATAATTGCGACGGAACTCGACATCTTTTTTTAGGATGAAGTTGTCGGGTTTCTCTACTTTGAAATCTGACGATTTCAAACCAACGGAACCCGATCTACAAAAACTACAATATTTCTTCATCATCTTTATTCCAAGCAGGCTCGACGATACATAAAAATTCTAATTCGCAGTCGCCAATGTTCTTGATAGATTGGATAGCTTTTGGTGGAATCTCGATTGTGTCACCAACTTCAACAATAGCCGATTCATCATCGATTGTCATCTCTCCCTTACCTTGTAAGATATAATAAACTTCAGATGTTTTCAGTTTATGTTTGTCAGAGATTTCACCAAGAGCAAGTCTGGCATGAGCAAGCGAGTAGCGACCATCAAATAGGTAATCACGGTCAGGATGTAAAATCTCTTTGAGGATTGTAGAGTCACCCGCTTTGAATTCTTTTATATTTTTAAGTTTTCGTATTCTCATAGTTTCTCGTCAGGAATGGGTTCCTGACGACGCTGATATTTAATGTTCAATCTCTTATAGGTTGCATTTCCGATTCAAGATAATATAATTGTGAGATATCCGACATCTTTTTTTTTATAATGACTGTTTACTATTTATAAACATATTCAAAGCTTCAACTATTTTTTACAAACCTTACTCTTTCCACTCCGGAGCCGGAGCCCAGAACAGTAACGTTTTAACAACACTCTATAAAGTTATCCACATTTATTAAAACAACTTTTTTGCTGTAATATCATAAGTGTGTTTGGTTTATAGCGAAATGGGTTCGTTTTTTGAAATAACGTATCTTTAAACACCCCTTAATCCCCTCTTAAAAAGAGGGGAAATGGCAATTATAAAAACATTTCATCAATATGCATTATTTTAAAACCCCTCTCCGTGCTTGACACGGAGTCCAGTCCTTTCGGTTTTCAAAATGGGTTCAGTCGCATATAAAACATCTTTATTTAGCCTTTTTTTCACCTGCTTTTTCGCCATAAATAGAACAGGTATAACCTATTACGACAAAATGGCTTTACCCTAAAAAATGGTTTAAAGCCATTTTCGGTAATATTTATTGTAGTGTTTTTGTTCATAGAATTTTTTCTTTCATAATTAAGTTATTCATAGAAAAGGATATAATAAGAAAGTAGTGAGGGGGTTTGTATGAAATGTGTGAAGAGCGGCAGACGGGGACGTGCCTAGGTTAGCCGACCACAAAATTAGAAAAGATGTCGAAACCACGGGGGGTTCGATCTACAATTACTGTTTTTGCGGAACAGGCAAGCCAGTTCCTGACAATTAAAAAGGGCCGGTTCACGAACCCGCCCCTACAAACTGTACTGTAGGGTTGAGGCATGCCTCAACCTATATATTAGGGGCTTGTTGATAAAGTCCAAAATATGTTTCAAGTCCCTTCGACTCCGCTCAGGGTGACTTGAAACACAACAACTTATAATATGTCA
Organism: uncultured candidate division Zixibacteria bacterium; assembly: GCA_913009765.1. Next base: position 1,167 of record CAJVYT010000111.1, on the reverse strand, counting down.
TGCTGAGCGGAGTCGAAGTATGTTCCGAATTTAGAGGTTTATCAACAAGCCCATTAGGAATAGGCATGCCTATTCCCTACAAAACTAAGTTATAAGACTTGGTTATCTTTGAGTTTGGTAAACAGATTGTCAGCGATTTCTTCGGGAGTCTCACCGTCAATCATCTCCCCTTTGGTTCTTGCAGGAGGTGTTGAAACAGAAATCTGTTTGGAAAGTGAATTTGCACCGATACCGGAACCGTCAAGTCCTAAATCAGCAGCAGAATATTTGACAATCTCTTTTTTCTTGGCTGCCATTTTACCTTTTAACGATGGAAGTCGTGGTTCGTTGATTTCTTTAACAACCGAAACAACAGCAGGTAATGTCAGTTCGATAACATCGTACCCTTCTTCGGTGGTGCGATAGACAATTGCTTTACCATCGGCGACATCTTCAACTTTTTTCACAAACATTGCCTGTGGTAGATCTAAATAGGCAGCAACAGCACCCGGAACTTGTGCCGAGTCGGAATCGATTGCTTGTTTTCCTGCAAAGATTAAATCGTATTCACCTATTTTTTTTAGTCCGGCAGCTATTATTTTGCCGAGAGCCTGTGAGTCAGAACCTGTAAAGGCATCATCGGTTAACAGCACAGCTTCATCAACGCCAAGTGCCAAACAGGTACGAATAGCAGATTCGGTGCGTTGTGTTCCGACAGATAAGACCGTAACTTTTCCGCCGTGTTTTTCTCTTAAACGCAGAGCTTCTTCAATAGCGTATTCATCAAACGGGTTGACAGTACCGGGACCTTGAGGAAGAACAACTTCATTAGCAGCTTCATCAACTTTAATAAGTGCAATTTCGGGTACTTGTTTTATTAAGACAACAATATTCATACAATCTCCAATTATAACCCATGTAAAATATGGTATTTTATTCTTATTTTAGAGGGGCAATATGGCAAAAACAGCTTGAAATGTCAAGTATAGGCTATTGGAGCGTATAAAAAAGTTATGCTTTAATATGTAAACTTTTGTAGCCTTATGATGGCAGCATCACAGGGATGCTGCCCTACGGGCTAGTCAGATGTACTCCTGACAAGTGGGGCAGACGAGGGCGTCTGCCCCACTTACTCCTTGGCTCATCCCACCGCATGCGGGCTTGTTGATAAAGTCCTTGCTGTTATGT
>CAJVYT010000110.1 GCA_913009765.1 uncultured candidate division Zixibacteria bacterium | reverse complement strand
GGGTCAATTGAGGGGCGACCGTTTGTTTGGCAGTAGTTTGATTTGACTACATTATGGATGAAATCTAAATCTAAGACCTTATCTAAACGCCTGAGATAATGATCTTTTGGGATAAAACTTTCCATTGAAGGAAGAAGCATCATCCCATAACCGGCTTTTTCTTTTTTTGTCTGCATACATATATTTTATTAATTTCTTAACATAACAGCAAGGACTTTTTCAACAAGCCCTAAATGGTGGGCTACCCTGTTGACAATCCTAACCCTAAATAACCACTCATATTTCACCCTTTTACATCTTAGTATTGACTTTTTATATAATGTTTACCTTATTGAATGACTGATAAATATAGTTATTTTGATATACTATAAAGGAATAAATATATGAATAAAGTTACTGTTGATAATATAAACTTTCGGTCTCGAAAAGTTTTGGTACGGGTAGACTTCAATGTCCCCCTCGATAACAACCAAAAGATTACCGACGACCGAAGAATCAAAGCTGCTATTCCGACTATCAAAAAGATTCTCGATGACGGTGGTATTGTAATAGCGATTTCTCATCTTGGCAGACCGAAAGGTACACATGTTCCCGAACTATCACTTCGACCATGTGCCGAACGTCTCGCTGAACTCTTAGGACAAAAAGTCTTCTTTGCCGAAGACTGTATCGGACCGGAAGCATCCAACAAAATTGACAATCTCAATGACGGCGAAATTATTCTACTTGAAAATCTTCGGTTTCACAAAGAAGAAACTAAAAACGATCCCGAGTTTGCCAAAAAACTTGCATCGCTCGCTGACATTTTTGTTAATGATGCATTTGGTACTGCTCACCGAGCTCATGCATCAACAGAAGGTGTTACTAAATATTTTAATCAATCAGTCGCCGGCTATTTGATTCAAAAAGAGCTTCAATTTATCGGCACTGCTTTAGCCTCTCCCCGTCGTCCATTTGCAGCAATTTTGGGAGGAGCAAAAATCTCAGGCAAAATTGATGTTATTACAAATCTTTTAGATAAAGTCGATATGCTTTTTATCGGCGGCGGCATGGTCTTTACATTTGCAAAAGCGATGGGATATGCAATCGGCAATTCACTCTTAGAAGAAGATAAAGTTCCCCTTGCTAAAGAGATTATTGAAAAAATTAAAAAATCAGATGTCAAACTGTTCTTTCCTGTTGATGCTGTGGTCGCATCGGAAATTTCAGACAATGCTGAAACCGAAATTGTCGACATTGATAAAATCCCTGACGGCAAAATGGGTCTTGATATAGGTCCGAAAACTATCGCCCTATTTCAAGAAGCTCTCAAAGAAGCACAAACTGTTGTTTGGAATGGTCCGATGGGAGTATTTGAATCCAAACCATTTGCTAAAGGAACAACCGCAATTGCTGAAATACTTGCCGAGTTGACATCTAATGGAGCCACAACAATTGTCGGCGGTGGTGATTCTGCCGCGGCAGTTTCACAAGCCGGATTAGATGGTAAACTTTCACATATTTCAACCGGCGGCGGAGCATCTCTTGAGTTTATAGAAGGTAAAATTCTTCCCGGAATTGATGCTTTGACTGATAATAATAAAGCAGGAGTTGTTTGATGAGAAAATATATTATTGCCGGAAATTGGAAAATGAACGGTACTATTGAAGAGACAAAATCTCTTTTAGCAGGTCTTATGGCAGGTTCCTATGACTCCGATAAAGCAGATATGATAGTCTGTCCCCCATATACGGCTCTTACTACTGCCGGTAAGATGCTCAAAGACACTAAGATAGCTGTCGGAGCCCAAGACATGTCGGTTCATGCAAAAGGTGCATATACTGCTGAAATCTCATCAGAGATGCTCTTGACAGTTGGCGTATCTTTTGTTATACTGGGACACTCTGAACGGAGGCAATATCATGCTGAAACTGATCAGCTTGTAAACGCCAAAGCGAAGGTTGCAATAAGTGCCGATTTGACCCCGATTATCTGTGTTGGTGAAACACTTGAAGATAGAGAATCAGGACAAACCGAAACAATAATTGAACAGCAAATCGACGGTACACTTAATGAGTTTTCTGCCGATTTACTAAGTAAATCGGTTATTGCGTATGAACCGGTTTGGGCAATTGGAACCGGAAAAACAGCAACTCCTGAAATGGCTCAGGAGGTTCATCGGTTTATTCGTAACCGCATTGCGGGTATTGATAAAAAAGCCGCTGAAAAGATTCAGATTCTCTACGGAGGTTCTGTGAAGCCGGATAATGCGAAAAGTTTGTTATCCCAACCGGATATTGATGGTGCCTTAGTTGGTGGTGCCGCTTTAAAGGCGGATGACTTTTTGAAGATAATTAATTCGTTGTAAACGGAGGTTTATATTTTGTTTACTGTTTGGGTAGTCTTTCATGTGATAGTTTGTATCGGACTTATTTTAGTCGTATTGATGCAGTCAAGTAAAGGTGAGGGTTTAGCCGGTTCTGCTTTTGGCGGAGGCGGTGGCGGTGGTTTAGGCGGAGCCGTTTTTGGCGGTCGCGGTGCTGCTTCCTTTTTAGCTAAAGCAACATCTGTTTTAGCTGTTTTGTTTATGATAAATAGTATTGCACTTGCCTATATGTCAGCAGGCGTTGGAACTCGTGCTACTGTTAATAACACTAATGGTAATACTCCTACATCTGTGGTAACAGAAAAAGCTCAAGAAGAGAAAAACCGTGCTCTCCAACAGCAACAAGAGCAGCAACAGCAACAAATTTCTGACTCTACATTGAATATCAATGTGATTCCAAACGAAGCTGCTCCTGACAGCAACTAAAATATTTTGAGTTTTGCGGAAGTGGTGGAACCGGTAGACACGCTATCTTGAGGGGGTAGTGCCTTAGGGTGTGCGGGTTCAAGTCCCGCCTTCCGCATATGGAATTAAGTCCTTTAACTCATTGAAGTTAAAGGACTTTTCTTTTATTTACACCCCAAATATTAACTTTTAACATACGTCATTTTTAGCCATGATAAGCCAACTTTAGTACACAATGTACTAACCTTGGAAACATGGACGTACTAACCTGATGCGGTGAGATTTTTTGTGGACATAGATATCCTCGTCTGTGCCTGTTCTGTCGGTTCCTGATTCACTGAAAGTGAATTGTGAACTGACAGTCACTGATTTCTCATTATCATCGTAATATATAGTACTGCAAAGGGTTTGTTGATAAACCTCTAAATTCGGAACATACTTCGACTCCGCTCAGCATGACATATTATAAATTGTTGTCTTTCAAGTCACCCTGAGCACGGCGGAGTCGAAGGGTCTTGAAAGACTGATTGGACTTTATCAACAAGCCCAAAGGAGAGGCGTACGGAAAAAATCTGAAAAATCCCGTACGCCATGTTAAAAACCCAAAGCAGCTCGCTACTTAACAAGTTGCGTTTGTTCTAAATTCTCCAACAATTAGTTGGACTCTAATGAATACCCCTTTTTATTTTACCTCTTCGACTTGATGAGTTCTATCTATTGAATCATGAGCAACCTTAAATCTTCCAACAATCTGCTGAAGCCCTTCTGCATTTCTACTTAATTCCTCAGCGGCAGCTGATGCCTGATCGGCACCGGCAGCAGATTCTTTTGTGACCGACGCAACTTGTTCAATATTTTTAGAAATTTCTTCAGCAGCTACTGATTGCTGTTCTGTTGCTGTTGCTATTTGCTGGATCATATCCATAACTTTTTCCGAACCATCTACAACCGCACTTAAACTATTTCCTGCTTTATCAGCTAACTCTCTTCCTGCATTTACTTCTTGAGTACCAGCTTCCATGGAAGCCACGGCATCTGCTGTACCCTGCTGTATTCCTTTGATCATATCAGTTATCTCACCGGTTGCTTTTCCGGTACGCTCAGCAAGTTTACGTACTTCATCAGCAACAACGGCAAAACCGCGTCCTTGTTCACCTGCTCTGGCAGCTTCAATTGCTGCATTCAGTGCAAGTAAATTTGTCTGATCGGCAATATCATCAATGACCGAAATAATTTCACCAATTTGTTCTGCTGAAGATGCCAGTTTACCAATACTATCTGATGATTCACGCACTACCTGTGCGATTCTATTCATACCTTCAATTGTTTCACTTACAATTTGTCCACCGTCACCGGCTGTATCTGCTGCTGTCTTAGATCCGCTTGAAGCATCGGAAGTATTTCTTGATGACTCTACTATTGTCGCTGTCATTTCTTCCATTGCTACTGTTATTTGAGAGATTTGTTCCTCTTGAGTTTGGGCTCCTCTTGATGTTTGTTCTGCCGCTGATGCAACTTCTGTTGCTGCTGATGCAAGTTGAGTCGCATTTTCTGAAAGCTGTCTTATTATCGTATTGAGATTCCTGCTCATTTTTATTGTTGACTGTGAAATCATATGTTTAACATCTAAAGCATGCTCTATTGAGTGAACAAGCATTCCTATCTCATCCTTTGAATCTAATCCAATTTTTTCAATCTCTGATTCATGAAGTTTCATCGATAGATCGTTGTTCGAAATTGCCTCAAGCACATTCCCAACTTTTTCAAATTCATTATTCATAACTTCTGTTGCATTCACAACTTTACTTAGTGGGTTAGTTATTCCTCGAGTTATCCACCATGCGGATCCTAAACCTATTATAATTGCTATAAAAGTAATGATAAACATCATGGAAACTGAAGACTCAATTAATGAATTAGTTTCACTTCCGGCATGTTTTGATAGCTCAGAGAAATAATCAGTTAATTCCTTTAATGCTTCTTGAGTCTCTGATACAGCAACTTTTGTCTCACCCTCAAAAATATCGTGTGCTTTTTTCTGTCTATCACCTACTGCTTGAACCCACTCAGCTGTTTTAAGATAACTATCATTTAATGATGCTAACGTAGTTAATATCTTATCATTATATATTTTCTCAGCTTTTTTCCAATTACCCGCCTTTTCAAAAGCAACTAATTTGGCAGCATACTTGTGCAGATTTGCGTGCGGCTCTTCCCATTCTTTCAGAAGTTTTCCAAATGTAGGATTGTCAGCAGTGTAGGCGTAATACCATTTTCCAAAGGCACATTTATAAGGATCAATTCCACCATCAAAAACAGTTTTTGACATTATCGAATTTGCCACATCTTTTATCCAATTCAAATGATCTACCCATTTATCTGTGAGAAGAATATGAATATTGGTGTCAAATGCTTCATAATTGCTATCAACTTGTTCAGCAGAAGAATGCAGTCTTTTATGTGGGGCTTTCAGCTTATCAAGAATTGATGCCAACTTTGGATCTTTAGCAGCCATCGCTTTAGATTCTTCTGAATACAACCATTTTCCAAGTTTACATTTATGATCGTCTGTCTCAACAGACACCTCTTTTACATTTTCATCCAAAAACAAATTAGATAAATCATGTAACCATTCAAGATGGTCTACTTCGCTGGCTATTGCAAAAGCTTGGTTGCCAAAAGCTTCTTGGGCATTCTTAGAATGCATTTCAATATTTGTAAAACTAATATAATTGTATCCGCCGATGACAACCAACAAAACCAATACAATTCCGAAGCCGATATACAACTTTTTAGCAATTTTGAGATCTTTCCATTTCATGACTTGTTCCCCTTTATTTGATTTAATACATCTACTTTATGACAAATATTGCTTTTTACAATAACTTTATCTTTCATAGACTTTCTCGACTATTTTCAGGTAATCCTACAGAGCCTAAAAAGGGTCACACAAGGGCTATCAATCATAGCCCTTACATAATAGAGCAATCTCTATTTAATAACATATTTTTCAATATTCTAAATATTATTAAGGATATGGGAAGATATTTTCAGAAAGATTATATAGTTTTGAGAAATGACGCTAAGTTGATTTTTTTATTGTCAATATTGAGTTTTTTTCTAACATTTTTTCGCTGATTTCGAACTGTTTCTTGAGAGATATTCAGATGCATTGCAATTTCTTTTGAAGACATCCCATCTTTTACAAATTTACATATCTCAATCTCTCGTGGAGAAAGCTGAGCGTATTGGTTTTCAAGTTTCCCTATAAATGGAGAAGTTATTTCGAGGATATTTTCTCTTAATAATGTTAAATATTCTGACTGTTCTTTATTAGATATCTTTTCAACTTTTTTCAAAATCGGCATAATTATTCGATTAATATTTGATTGAACATGAAGTATGTTTTCTTTTTTTTCAGTTTCTATTCTCTCTAAAATTGTTTTTAGGGCAATATTGGATTCTTCTAATGCATGTCGTTTTACAGACAACTTATTATATGCTTCGTCCAATGCTCTTTCCATTTGTTTTCTTGCTGTTATATCAAAAATAGATACCACAGCACCGACTAACATCCCATCCTGCTTTATCGGAGAGGACCAACATTCAACAGGAAAACAGCAGCCATCTGCTTTCAACATCTGATCATTCCCTAAATAAATTCTTTCCCCATTTAGGATAACTTTACAAATAGAGCAGTCTTTTATATGAATATTATTACCATCCTCTTTTGAATGGTGAATGATAACATGAATATCCTTACCAAGTAAATCTTCTTCATGCGAATATTTTAGTATTTCAAGACACGCTTTATTTACATAATGACATTTTCCCTCTAAGTCTATTATAAATTTACCCTCGATAGCAAAGTCTAATAAAGCGTATAAATCAGTTTTATTATTAATGATATTATCTAATCTTACAGTTTCATCTAAAGAATTAATAAGTTTTAGTTTTTTATCTTTTTCCTTCAAAATAATTCCGCCTTCCATATAAAGTGTACTATGAAATTATTAGCAGAAATACAATCCACACTTTCTACTGCATACACTTTATATAATTATTTTAATTAATATTCTCCCAATATTAAGAAGAGAGCAAACACCTTCAATTACCTCAATATAAAGTATGAATGCTCGGGTTTCCCAACTGCTTGGTCTTGTTAATAAACCTCAATTTTTTCAAGTCCCTTCCAATCCTTTTGTCTTCGCCCAGAGCGAAACAACTTGAAAGACATTTTACAACAACATCTGCTCTTTTCATTTGAGCTGTCAGTTCGTTATGAATATAGCGGGTTGTAAACTGACAGTCAATTGATTTCCTTATGTCGGGTCTCATTCGTCACTAATAAATATGACCCGACACAGATGAAAAAACCGATGTAATTTAGTTCTACTCCCTGTCCAATACGAAATGTTTTATTAAATAAAATTGTGAATTGTTTTAAGTATTGTCGATTTTTTAAATGACTGCCATACACTTAATGGACTTGTTGAAAAACTTATAAATTTGGCTGAAACAAACCCATTGTGCTGTAACCCAATCTGATTATTAGAGTTACAGCAAATAAGTTGAAAGACTGAATCCTCAGTTGGAAAGAATGATTTTTGTATATAGCTATCATTTAAAAACATCTCTACTGTAATTGATTTTTTATCTTGCCCGATACTATATAAATTATGATGTTGATTAACATCAAATGACAAAAGCTAACAAAGGATATATTATGAAAAAACTAACACTATTACTCATACTCTGCTTCAGTTTATTTACAGCTTCAATCATTTCGGCTATTGATAAATCAGCATTTGATGAGTTGGTCGTAGTTATGGACTCAGCAAAAATTTTAGAAACACCTGTCTTTGCCCCCAAAACCTGGGGGAAAGCTGTAAATGCTTTTGAAAAAGCAAACAAGGAAGTTCAACAGAATAAGAAACAAAAAAACATTGATAAAGCTGTTTCTATAGCAAGAGAATATACAGAAAATGCTATACGGGCAACCGGAGTTGCTAAGCTTTCTTTACAGGAATATCTGGAAGCACGCCAAAAAGCAAATAGTGCCAAAGCACCGACACTTGTCCCCGAGCTTTATAATAGAGCTGAAATTCAGTTTATCAAAGCTGCAGAAAAGGTAGAATCTGGCAATGTAAAGAAGGCTCTTAAAGAAGCCCAAAAAGCTACTCCTCTTTATTTAACTGCCGAAATGGAAGCTATTCGAATAGATGTTTTAGGTAAAGCAGATCGTCTTATCGAAAAAGCATTAGCCGACGATGCCGGCAAGTTTGCTCTCTCCACTTTGGACAAAGCAAAACTGCCCGCCTAAAAGCAAATACGATAATCAGCAAAGACAGGTACAATAGAAAAGATGCTGTTATAGAAGCAAAGCGGGCTGAATATGAAGCACGTCACGCATCCAATATTGCTTTATCGGTAAGAGCATTAAATAGAAATGATCAGGCATGGGAAAAATTGATGCTGGGATATGAAATTCAAATGAATCGTGTCGGCAAAGAAATTGATTTAGAAAATCTCCCCTTTGACAACGGACCTCTTGCCGCTGCTGATACATTAATAATGTATATTAGAAATTTACAAGACGAAAATAAACGTCTAAATGTGCAGATAAAAGACCTTTCCGGAAATGTAACAACTGAGCTACAAACACTTCTATCTCAATTCAATGAATCATCTGATGATTCCGACCCTTTTAAACTAACTAACAAAATCGGCGAACATATAAAAACCCTGATTGCAGAAAATATATCTCTATCAGAACAAGTACAAACAAGCAATTCACAACTCTCAGCATTAAAAACAGAATATGGAACCGTTACCGGACAACTCGCAACTCGTGTTGAAAGAGAAGAAAAATTCAAAAAAGCAAAACAAATGCTCAACCCATCCGAAGGTGAGGTTCTTTTCAATTCCGCTAATGACATTGTGCTGCGGTTAAGTGGTTTGTCTTTTGATGTCAATAAAAGTGAGATAAAAGACAGCCATATGGCACTGCTTGAAAAAGTTAAAAAAACCATCCAAATGTTTCCTGATGCATTTATTCGTGTAGAAGGACATACTGATGATAAAGGAGAAGCATCCCGCAATGTTTTACTGTCTGAAAAACGTGCCTTAGCCGTGTTGCAGTATTTACGTCAGAGCTTGTTGATTTCGGCTTCTAAAATATCATCTGTGGGATACGGAGCCGATCATCCGATTGCCTCAAACCAAACCGAAGAAGGACGAGCTAAAAACCGTCGTATTGATATAATTTTAATGCAGTAAATTTGATTTATTTATATAAAACTGACCAAACATGAAAATTTAATATAAAGAGACAAAAATAGTTACTCTGTCTCTTTATAATTATGATTTTTTTGAAAACCAATTGATAGACTACCAGTTTTCACCTAATAACTCAAAATGTGCCTGAGGATGTAAGCATGCAAGACATACTTTCGGAGCTTCTTCTGCTTCATGTAAAAATCCGCAATTTAGACAACGCCATACAACCTTGCCGTTTCTTTTAAATACTTTCCCTGCTTCAAGATTATCGGCGAGTTCTTTGTATCGTTTGCCATGCTGTTTTTCAGAGATTGAAATCATTTCAAATGCCAAAGCAATTTTATCAAAGCCTTCTTCTTTGGCGACTTTTGCAAACTCAGGATACAACTCAGTCCATTCATGTTCTTCACCGGCAGCAGCAGCTCTTAAATTTTCAAGTGTTGTGTTAATTTTTCCGGCAGGATATGATGCGGTAATCTGCAAATCACCCCCCTCAAGGAATTTGAAAAACCGTTTTGCATGTTCTTTCTCATGGTTAGCGGTTTCTGTAAATATATTAGATATCTGAACCAGCCCTTCTTTTTTGGCAACAGAGGCATAATAAGTATATCTGTTTCTTGCTTGAGATTCACCTGCAAATGCAGCAAGTAAGTTCTTTTCTGTTTGGGTACCTTTAATACTTTTTTTCATTTTTTTCTCCAAAGATTAAAATTTATATAAAAGCATACAAATTATATATGTTCTTGTCAATCTTTGAGATACTAATCAGATAACTTTTAATCGTTTGGTAGATGAGCATTCATTCAGATAATGAATTATAAGATGTAAAATAATTACAGAATCCTGCTGAGAGAGATTTATAAACTTCAATCCGATAGTATATTTTCCCGAATGTTCATCTTTTCGTGTCCAGCGACACTCTGCTTTAAATATCAGATAATCTCTTTGAAATATACGTTTAGGTAATTTAGCTCGATACTCAACAATCGACCCTTTTTCATGAGATGAATTAGTTGTCATCATAATCCCTCCTTGAGAAATATCAACAATTTCACCCACTTGTATAGATTTTTGTTTTGCAAATACCGGGAAAATATTCTTTGGTTCATATCGTGTGTTTATACGACGACTTTCTAATTGAACTGTTTTTGGTTCCTCAATACCGGGAGATTCCAAGCTATCTAAAACATAACTAAGACTTAAATATGATATAAGTTCTATATCTATACCGGAAACTTGTAATTGATAACCGGACTCCCATAAATTGTTCTTGATATTTTTTCGACACCAAAAACAAGTTGCATCAAACCAAATCTCATCATAATCCATAATCGGTTTTTCCAATTCTATTTTACAAGAAAATTTGCTTGAAACTTTCACCGCTTCCGCAGTTAAAAACATAGCACCTTGTTTAGATAAATTGGCTAAATTTCCAATCGGTTTATTGGTTTTCCTATCTAATACAACAATACAGCTATTTAGATTATAACGTATATCTGACCGCTTTTCCATTTACTTCCTTTTATTCAGAATAGAATTATTGTACTTTTATTATCGACCTTATTATACGGTTATATACAACCAAAAACAAATATTCGCCTAACATGAGACGACACAATAGATTACAGGACAGCTCTCGTTGCTGTCATGTTAAGAATTATAATTTTTGCTTAACAATATTTCTACTTTTATTATTTTTATCTACAATTTCAAAAAATATAGTCGTTAAATTGACTTTTTTACCGATTTAATTAACAAAACTGGGTTCTCAAAATTAATGCACTATAATTTGATTATGAAATGACAGAAAAAAATATAATAGAATACCAAAATATTATCTCAAATGGGTCTATTGATAATAAACAAGACCCGGGTATAATTGTTCTTGCACCGGATAAACAATTTGATTACTCCTTTTGGGAAACTGTTTCAGATATTGGTTTTGATATATATATATTTGAAACAGAACATGAAGTTGAACAGCTTCTTGAAACACGCACTATCGATACCCTTTATATTCGTACTGACAAAAGTTCACTCTATCAGTCGTTAGTAGTTCGATTTAAAAAAATAAATCAAGATGCTTCTGTTATATTCTATACTGACATTAAAGAAATATTTACAACAAATTATAACAACAGCAATAAACTTGTAATAATCAAAGATAATCTCAAATTAATTAAAGCAATGCTGACCGAAGAGAACGTACATTCAGGTGAACATATTGATGATGTCGTAAAATATACTGAGCTGCTGTGTGACCGCTTACAAATCTCGAACGATGAAAGAATATTTACTGTTGCCGCAGCTTACGTACATGACTTCTCATTATTTATGATAGACAAAACCATGCAGCACAAACACGAAGAGGATGTAGATCGGA
>CAJVYT010000109.1 GCA_913009765.1 uncultured candidate division Zixibacteria bacterium | reverse complement strand
TCGTGCTGTATTCCTTTTCTTTTTTTCTTCTTCTTCTGTTTCTCTTTTTTTTTTTTTCATGATACGGCGACCACCGAGATCTACACTCTTTCCCTACACGACGCTCTTCCGATCTAAAAATATCAAATTGGTTTCTTCTCTTAACCGAGCAACTTCTTCCTCGGCAGCCTTAAAGGGACAGTCTAAGTCTCGCATGTAAGTTCTTCCCATAAGGTTAATTACACCAATCCTTACGCCGTTTACTTCATCTATTATTGCACCAACACCGGGAGCTCCTTTTGGATAATTCCCCGGTCTTAAGAGCTTAGGTTTAGTATAAAAATACTTTATAATTTCCTGCCTGTCCCAAATATGATTCCCTGATGTTTGAATATCTACACCGTAGGAAAATATTTTTTTTGACATTTCGGGAGTCACCCCAAACCCTCCGGCAGCATTTTCAACATTGCATATCACATAGTCGATATTATGCTTTTCACGAAGAGGCTTTATCATATGAGCGGCAGCCTGACGACCTGATTTTCCGCATAAATCGGCTACAAACATTATTTTAAATTCAGACATGTATCTGCTTTCTATTATCAATTCAAATTTCAACAGCCTTATATATAACATGAGAGTAGAAAATTGACAATAGAGAGAGACATTTTTTTAGAGATTATTTTGAGTGAAATCGGTCACCCTGAGCTTGTAGACTTGTTGATAAACCTCCACAATGCGTCGTCGGGAGGAACCTTTTCCCGACGATTAAACAGTCAGGAAGGGGGTCCTGACTGCTCAGGTTGTGACATTTTGGACTTTACCAACTAGCCCTTGTAGGATGGTGAATCTCTTAAATGTTAGTCGATTCTATTTGTACCGACAGGGCATTGCTCTCTTATTGTAGGGTATCAGAAGCAGATCGCAGTTTCCGATTCCAAACCAATGGAACGACAATCTACTTTCTGTGAATCAGGAACAGACTCAACCTGTAACATTGCTCTTTTTAATTTCATACTACTTTCCACCCAATAACTAATACTGTTTCACTACAACAAATTCAAATAATGTATAAAACGCAACTAATTCAAAATATCCTCGTAAAATAGACAAATAAATATAGTTATAAATATATGCTACATAGGAGGTAGTGTGTGAGGTACGCAAAACTAATTGGATTTGTTGGTATACATCTATTCTTTTTTCAACTAACTATGGCAGTAACAGAAACACCCGCTACAGACACACTCATAGAAGGAGCCCCAAAAATATATATAGATTGTTCAAGTTGTGACAATGACTACATACGGCGTGAAATTACATTTGTAAATTTCGTTCGTGATCGTAATCAGGCTGATGTTCATATTCTTGTCTCTAGACAACGCACCGGAAGCGGTGGACGTGAATATATGGTTGAATTTATCGGACAGCATGACTATGACAACATGACCGACACATTGATTTTTAACACAAAAGAAGCTGATACCGATGATGCTATTAGAAAAAAAACAGTAAAATATTTTAAACTGGGGCTGACAAGATTTGTTGCCAAAACACCTCTTTCAGAACATATATCGGTTTCGTTTACAAAACCTACGAAGCAAGCAGATGTTAAAGATAAATGGAACAACTGGGTTTTTGAATTAAAAGGCGATTTCTGGATGCAGGGTGACGAAAACTACCGTTCAATTAACCTATGGAACAATTATGAAGCCAGACGAGTAACAGAAGATTTCAAAATTGAATTCGGCTTATATTGGAACTATCGCGACCAAAAATTTTCAGATGATACCGGGTATGATTTATATATAAACCGAAGAAAAGGTACCAATGGTGAACTTGTTTTTAGTTTAAATGATAAATGGTCTACTGCCTATGCTTATAATTTCTTTGCTTCCACTTATGGAAATAAAGATTTTGATTTCTCTAACGAAGCCGGTCTTGAATATAACATTTTCCCGTACAAAGAATCAAGTCGACGTTCCTGGACTTTCAGCTATGGATTATATCGAAAGAACCGTTTACAATAAAACTCATGAATGGCTGACATTCTCAAGGTTGAAAAGCAAAATTGAACTAACTCAACCCTGGGGATCAGTATACAGTTCACTAAATGGGATTGTTTATCTACATGATTTTGACAGGAACCGTTTGACTTTTTCAGCAGGTACGTCTGTTAATCTCTTTGAAGGATTTTCTGTGAATTTCAATGGAAACTATTCACGTGTGAGAGATCAGATTGCACTTAGCGGAGTAGGTGAATCAGAAGCAGACAGATTGCTCAGGCAAAGAGAGCTGGCATCCGGTTACAATTACTGGTTTTCGTTCGGCATGAGTTATTCATTCGGTTCAATTTACAATAACATTGTAAACCCACGGTTTTAACTTTTACGTAAAGAAACAGGTAAGTCAGAAAAAGCAAAAAATGACCGAAACGAACCCATTTTGCTGTACCCCATATTCATCTATAAGAGTACAGCAAAAAAGTTGTTTCCATGAATATAAATAACTCTATATAGGTATTGTTATAACGTTACTGTTCTGGTTTCCGTCTTCGACGGAAAAGAGTTTCTGAAAACTTGATATATGAAAGAGCAATATACAAGGTCGAGTTCATGCAACCACCGATAGGTGGATATAGAATCCGACAAAATCATAAATTAGAGACTAAATATAATATTATCCATATCCTTACGGATTCAAAATAAAAATATTGCTGAATTTACTAATATCGGAATTAGATTTAGTGGAATTTAAAAAGAAAGAGTGCAGCTCTGCAATTCAATAATTTATATTTTCAATGGTTATGACTCTCTTTTCCGTAGCGAAACAAATAAAAGTCCAAAACCTAACAACATACTAATACCGGAACCAACAAGAATTGCTCCCTTTGATATTTCCAGTAAACTGCCTTTAAGAGCAAGGGATGCGATAAACAATGACATAGTAAAACCAATTCCCGCTAAAAGTCCGGCTCCAATCATAGTTAGCCAATTTACATTCGACGGCAACTTTGCCCAGCCGATTCCGACAACGGCAAATGAAGCAATAAGAATTCCTAAAGGTTTCCCAAGCACTAATCCAAGAATAATAGCGACCGATAACGACTCTTTTAAACTTGATATATCAAGGTAAACAGCAGCATTGGCAAGAGCAAAAAGAGGCATAATGACAAAAGCAACCCATGGATGTAAAGCAGATTCAAGACGTTCAAGCGGAGAAATTGATTCCCTCAATGTGAATTGCACCTTATTAGATAATGCAAATTCCGCCTTCTCAATACTCGACCGGTCACTCTTTGAAAAAACTGAGCCGAGCAATTCCAAAGCATTTTTCGCAGTTTTTCGATTCATCAAACTAATAGAAGGCGTCATCAAGCCAAGCACCACACCTGCTATTGTCGGATGTACTCCTGATTTAAGTGTAAATAGCCAAATAGCACATCCTGCCAATACATAAATTGCGATATTTCGTACTCTCAATTGTTTCATCAATACAATCACTCCGAACCCACCTACTGACATGGCAAGCCAAATAAAATGAATAGTTTCAGTAAAAAATATAGCAATAACTGAAACCGCTAACAGATCATCGACGATAGCAACTGATAAAAGGAAAATTTTAAGACTATGTGGCACTCGTTTACCTAAAATACTTAAAGCACCAACAACAAAAGCAATATCTGTTGCCATCGGTATTGCCCAACCAACCTGTGATGGTTCGCCATGTTGAAATATCAGGAAAATAATTGCCGGTGTGACGGCTCCACCTATTGCTGCGGCAGCCGGTAATATAATTTTGCGTTTTTCACTTAGCTCTCCGGTTGTAAGTTCCCGCTTCAACTCCAGACCAATAACGAAGAAAAAAATCACCATAAGACCATCATTCACCCAATACCATAACGGATATGATATCCCTGATTCACCAATTGTAAAACTCAGTAACTGATTCCAAAAAGCATGATATGATGCTGCAAAAGGAGAATTGGCAATTAATAACGCAGCAATAGTGCAACCAAGAAGCACTATCCCTCCGGATGCTTCCAAATGAAAGAAACGTTGAAAAGATTTTGAAAGTCTTTGAACAGGACGTAATTTGAGATCTGAATTCATATTCATCTTATATTTCCTAATATTGTTTCAAGAAAAATTAACAATAATTTCATAAATCATATATGTTAAACCTATGCATAATAAAACAAAACCTTCTTTTCGAGACAACCTTTGATTCGTTGTAAGAAATACAAAAAGTATTAAAAATAACAACCCCATGATAATAAGGCTATGTAAAACACTGATGCTAATAGTTATAGAATCTGCCAAAGGTGGCTGCACGAATAATCCGGTTATTCCTAAGACTACAAACACGTTAAAAATCGCACTCCCTAAAAGATTTCCAACTCCAACATCAATAGCTTTAGCTCTAATAGCTGAAAGTGAAACGACAATTTCAGGAACAGACGTTCCAAGAGCTACTATTGATAACCCTATCAAAAAATCAGGAACCCCCAAAACAGAGGCAAACCATACGGCACCATACCCAGTAATCACCCCATCAACCAACTTCACTTCACCTACTAAAACATGGCAGCCAAGCATGACTAATGTTAATCCTGCCAAGATTCTAATAACTTTGGGTGCGAGAGTTTTTTTATTTATATTATTATCAATACCAACTTTTGGTAATTGTTGATTCAAAAGAACAACGTCGGTTGTTGATTGAAGCATAGGCTCATTTGTTTTTTTTCTCATGGAGATTATTACATACAGATAAGAACTAAAAACAGACAGTAAAACTATAGAGTCAATATAATCTAATTTTAAATTCAGAATACCAAACTGCTTTAGTTCATTAGTAAAAGATGTATCAACCGGAGATTGACCAACAAACAGCAAAATGAGCAATACTCCAAAAACCAAAACAGGAGCATCAAGTCTAATTGTTTGTCTGTTAATGACAAGCCCTCCTTTAGTAAGAAGAGCTAATCCTCCTAAAATAACAGAAATATTCAAAATATTTGACCCGACAACATTTGCTACCGCAATATCTCCTTTTCCACCGAAACCCGCGACTAAAGATGTAACCAACTCAGGTATACTCGTGCCAAATGCAACTATTGTGAGTCCAATTAAAAAAGGTGATACATGAAAATGATTGGCAATATCCTGAGATGATTCTACAAGCAAATTAGAACCTTGCCATATTACAAGAATAATCGAAAAAAAAAGAAAGAGTTGTGCAGTCCAAAGAACGACTTCTGTGAGCAACGTAAACTCAATCAATACCCACATTAATAGACCTGATAGAAAAGGTATTATTGAAATTATTTTATTTCGACTCATAATATTAAAAAGCGGACATTCCTTATATTTATATCTTATTTATCTAAATAAAAAATCATCAAACGTTTCATCTTTGTAAGCAGATGAGTTTTTACTATTTAGACTTCATTGGCAGCATCACAGGGATGCTGCCCTACTTTTGCTATAGAATATTTCTACCGAACTATCAACCCGCCGCCGAGCAGAATATCTCCATCATAAAATACAACTGACTGCCCCGGAGTTATTGCTCGTTGAGAATCTTTGAATACAATACGAACCGAACCATCCACTTGAGGAATCACTGTTGCTTCCGACGGTTCATGCAGATACCGTATTTTCACCAGAGCGCCAAACGGTCTCGCTTGAGGTTCAACAGCAATCCAATTAAGTGAATCAGCAATCAGTTCAGATTTAAAAAGCGTATCATTATCACCTACAATAACTTGGTTCTTTTCAATATCAATCACCTGCACATAGAGAGGAGTCGGGTATGAAATCCCCATCCCCTTACGCTGTCCTATAGTATAAAATGCCGTTCCTTTATGCTGTCCTAATACTCGACCGTCTGTATGCACAATCTCCCCCGGCTCATAAGACTTTCCATTTTTCTCAGCCATCTCAATTAAAAACCTATGATAGTCATCATCTAAAACAAAACATATTTCACGAGACTCCGCTTTATCGGCTGTTCGTAAATTGTATTTATGAGCGATCTCTCTTACTTCTTTTTTAAGTAACCCACCTAATGGCATAAGAGTTTTTGAAAGTGCATCCTGTGAAACGCCCCAAAGAACATAAGACTGGTCACGGGTAACATCAACACCTTTGCGGATACAACACCGACCGTTCTCATTTTTCTCAACAAAAGAATAATGACCGGTAGCTATATAATCGCACCCAAGCTCTTCTGCTTTACGCAGAAATTCAGTCCATTTCACATTTGAATTACATTGAATACACGGGTTCGGGGTGCGTCCTTTGTCGTATTCAGAAATAAAATCTTCAATAACCGTATCTCTAAAATGCCGAGACATATTAAGAACATAAAATGGGGCATCAATAGCATCGCAAACGACACGACAATCGGTAATTGAATCAATAGTACAACATCGACCGTCTTTGTATATATCACCGCCAACTTCGACATAGTCCCATAGTTTCATATGAGCCCCGACAACTTCATAGCCCTGCTCTTTTAAGAGATAAGCAGCAACTGAAGAATCAACCCCACCTGACATTGCGACTAATACTTTTTTTGTCATAATTTTATTAGAACCACATCAGTTCAGACCTACAAACTCTATTTATTATAAATCGGTGACAGTTCTCTTAATCGGTTGACAACTTCAGGTAAAACCGAAATCAGATAATCTAACTGCTCTTTTGTCGTTGATCTTCCCATAGAAAAACGAATTGCTCCTTGCGAAATAACTTTATCTATTCCCATAGCCTGTAAAACATGCGACGGTTCTGTCGCACCCGATGTACAGGCGGAACCGGATGAAACGGCAACACCTTTTAAATCAAGCCCTAAAAGCAGAGACTCACCCTCTACACCCTGAAACGATAAATTCACAGTCTGCGGTACTCTATTTCTTTTAGGTCCATTCAAATACACATCAGGAAGCAAAGCCTGAACTTTTAAGATAAAATAGTCAGAGAGTTCTGTAAGTTTTTTGAAATCGTCATCCATTGCAGCTTGAGCAATTTCAAGTGTTTTAGCAAGTCCAACCGCACCGGCAACATTTTCAGTTCCCGGTCTTCTTTTTTTCTCATGCGAGCCACCATAAAAAAGAGGTTCTAATCGAACGCCTTCTTTAATAAATAATGCACCTATTCCTTTGGGTCCATAGATCTTGTGTGCCGTCAAAGAAAGTAAATCAACATCAAGAGCTTTCACATCAACTTTAATTTTCCCAATAGCCTGTACCGCATCGGTATGAAACAGAGCATCTTTTGCATGGGCTGCTTTTATGAGCGGGACAAGGTTTTGAATCGTTCCGGTTTCATTATTAGCAAGCATAATAGATGTTAAAAAAGTCTTATCTGTAAGTAACTCATTAAGAGTGTCAGCAGAGATAAAACCATCTTTATCAACAGGGATAATACCTACTTTAAAATCATGTTTATTATGTAAATATTCGGCAGGTTCTAAAATAGCAGGATGTTCAGTTGCTCCCACTAACAGATGATTTTTTTTGTTCTTGTATTTTTGTGCAGTCCCTAAAATTGCAATATTATCAGACTCGGTTCCACCCGAGGTAAAGTAAAGTTCTGACGGCTGACAGTTGATATGGGAAGCAACTGATTCTCTTGCATTTTCTAAAGCAACTTTTGCATCTCGCCCAAAATTATGAGCAGATGATGCATTTCCGAAATACTGAGTCAAATACGGAAGCATCGCATCGACAACTTCGGAATCTACGGGCGTTGTTGCATTATGGTCAAGATATATTGGTTTCATATAAAAATCCTTATTTTTTAACACGTACTCAGTATACTACACAAAAGAAGAATCTGTTTGTTCAATAAAAACAATTCTTTGACACTACTCCGTCTGCGAGTAATTTAGAACGCATACAATATAGTAAAATGCCAACGAGAATCAACATCATACCTATCAGTTTTTATCCTGCGAGCATAATCTATTCTAATAGGTCCGGCAGGTGATACAATTTGAAAACCGGTACCATACGAATAAGCAAATTGACTGAACTTAATTTCCCTGCTGTCAGCAAACCCATTTCCGGCATCAAAAAACAAAGACTGCCATTGAGGAAATTTCTTAAAAAGATTACCGACAATTGGCAGCACATTGAAAAATTGAACCGTTTTCCAACGGAATTCATGATTTATCACAAGAGTATAATTTGCTCCAATAGCAGACGAATCAATCGGTATTCCGGTGGAATCAAATTCTACCCGAACAGGGCCCAAAGAATTCTCTACAAACCCTCTAATCGAGTTTGCTCCACCCAAATAGAGCCGCTCATCAATTGGAACTTCTTTTGATTTTCCAAATTCTTTTGCAACTCCGCCTTTGAGACGAACTGCATATATCCATCCCGGCCATACTTTTTGGTAGGTCGACCAGGCTGCTTCTAATTTATAAAAATTATTATCTCCGCCTAAAAATCCGCCATAGTAATCTGCAGAAAGCTCTGAAAGCTGACCTTTGGTTGAAATAAATATATTATCTCGGCTATCTAACCTGAACGAAGTAAAGATTTTCCGACGGATAGATATATCTAGTAAATCCTGCGGAATAACAATATTCGTATCAAGTTGTACATTATTGTATTCAAGTCCGGCTGTTGTTCTAATCTCATCTCCGAACCATTTGCTTGTTTTGACAGAGAATGCCCATTGCTGAATTTTAAAATCTCCGACTTGTGATTTGATTCTCGGCTCAATCTCAAATGTTAACGTCAACGGCATTCTAATACCAAATGTCCAAGGTGTCGTATACCTCATACGATAGCGATGAGTTATCAATCGAGAGTTAGACCCGATAGAAAATGAATAGTCGGCAAAAACAGAAAATCGATGCCCCCCATCTTTAAATGGATTTTTTAAATGAGTAAAATCAACATCGCGTTTACCGGCACCTAAGTTAAAATCCCACTGCAAATCTTTTACTTTTGATTGACTTACACCACTTGCCAAAGAAAAGAATTCCGATTTTCGTTCACGAACTTTCAGGGTAAAATCAGGTTGAAGCCTGTTAGTCGAACTATCGGATTGCGTAAGTTGTGAAAAAGTAAAATATCCTGACTCAAACAATCGTCTCTGTGAATCTAAAATTGCTTGTCGGCTATATAGTTCTCCCTTTTTTATTTTTAATTCCCGTAAACCGACATATTTAGGAAAATGATTAATCCCTTCCAATGTGACATCACCAAAATATACTAATGAATCAGAATCAACATAAAATGACACATCAGCTCGATTTAACTCTTTAAGAGTATCAATAGTAAAAGTAATAGTTGAATAAGGATAGCCATGATTAGCAAGTTCAGTTTTCATATCAAAAGTTACTTTGTTAATTTCAATAGGATTAGCAGGTTCTCCTGGTTTTAGTTTTTGCATTAATTTAGTCAGAGTCCATTTAAATTTTTCTTCAAAATTGCCATGTAAACTTTGTCGACCATATAAATATTGAGTACCCTCATCTATATTAATCCAAAGCATCGCCATCGGAATTGAATCATTGTCACGTTCTTTATTTATTTTTTGATATTTATCAAGCTGACTAAAAGTCTCTCTAACTTTAATATTCAGAAATCCTTTGGTAAGATAGAGATACTTAATTTCAAGTGTATCCCGTCCCAAAGTTTCTCTTTGTACTTTTATTCGACGGTCTTTTTTTAATTTTCTCCAAGAACTTTGTTTACGAGAGTACATTCTATTTTTAATTTCAGACTTGGTAATATAATGATTACCACTGATAACAATTGAATCAATAAGTGGTTTATCTCTCAACCAGCGTAATTTTGCTTTATTGACCGCCATACCCGATTGAGATAAAAGAAGCAGCACAAGTATACTTATAAAAAGTGTAATTTTTTTCATCAGCGTTCCAAATAAAGTTTTATATTCAAGTGCTGCAAATCATTCTCATCTTTTCCCCCTTGTAAAAGAAACCTCTTAGATAAACGGTACTCAAGCCCCACTTCATTTCTTCTAAAAGAAAAATCAGAACCGATAGAAAAATAGATATCACTTCCAAATACATATCCGCCAAGAGTAACTGTAGTTAATCGAGGGTCATAAGTCCCACCTGAGTAATGAGGATTTATCTCAAATGTTTCTACCCCAAGTTGCTTTGTTCCAATCTGAGAAACTTGAGTCGTGATAAGGTCATTGATTCTATGCTCAAATGAGCTGGAGACCTCAGTAGCACTTCCGCTATAATTAGCAACAATAAGAGGTATAATACTTTCATTTGACCCAAAGTCGGAATCTTCTGTTACATTAATAAAAGGTTCTTCTAACGTTCCGGTAATATGGATTCCCAATTTAAGCTGCTCATTTGTATTATCACTTTCTATATTATCTTTTGGAGCAGGCAGACGAGTATATCCGGTGAGATCTAAATTTGGATTAAATTGGTCATCCCCTTGAAAAATAACTGACCCACCCGGATCAAGACGAAAAGTTTTATCAAACAAATAACCGTCACCTCTTAAAATTTCCATTTCACCGGCAAACTTATAGACACCGCTTGTTCTTTTTAATTTAATTTCACCGGCAAACTCTGCATCTATATCATCATTTTTTATCCAGTAGTTATCAAGCATTTCAATATTTAGATCTAAATCCCAACTGTTTTCTCCCATTAGTGCTAACATAATTGGAGAACCTTGATATTCCTCTGCAAAATTAACTTCATACTTCATATTTGTAATTTCTATATTTCCGGTAACAAGCGGCGGTGTTTCACCATTGACATGCAGTACCCCTTTTGCTTTTCCTCTAATATCATCAAGCTCGTAAATAAAAGGCATCGCTTCCGGAATAGTTATTTCAAGATTATATAGTAAATTATTAAATGTTTTAACCTCTATGTCACCGGTAATATACGCATACCGTTTTTGTTTGCGATCTTTGTTTTCATACACGTATATGTCGATAGTATCAATTTGAATTTTATTATCAAACATGGTCACACCTGCAGAATCGGAATAGAGTGGTGCTTCCAAATCAAAATATTTTAATTGTACGGGTTGAAAAGAATTTTCTTTTTCACTAAAATAACGCTTTATATATGCATCCCCCTCTAAATGAGGTTTTTTAGGTGTACCGGAGAGAATAAAGTCAGCAAAAAAATCTCCTTTGATTTCTTCAACAGATGGAAGTATATGCGAGACTAAATCAAAACGGCTGTCTGTGGCATTGCATTGTATATACATAGGATAATTTGGAAATCTATTTATATCACCCGATGTAAACTCAAGATCTACATATAAATATCCATTAGCACGATAAATCCCCGGGTTGGAGAAGACAACCACCGAATCAATAGTAAGCTTTTTATCTTTATAGCTGACAACAGTGTTCAAATCACCAAGGACAAGCTCCTGATACGCCAACAGATCGGAAGAGCGTCGTGTAGGGAAAGAGTGTAGATCTCGGTGGTCGCCGTATCATTAAAAAAAAAAATCATGCTATAGCATCTGAGGTATCACCTCAATACAACTCACCACTACTCCCATCATTGCCGCTC
>CAJVYT010000108.1 GCA_913009765.1 uncultured candidate division Zixibacteria bacterium | reverse complement strand
TCCCTGCTTCGGGTTCCTTTCTTTGATCTTTGTTCCGGTTATTTTAATCTGAATGGCTTATTCTTTGGGTTGGCTTATTTTGATTAATTTGCGGCTTGGGGGGTTAGTTTAATTTGCTATACAACAAATGCTTTTCTGTCTTTGTTATCTTTGTATATGTCCTGTCTTGCGTTGCCCCGGCAGGTTATGTGGTATACTGCGCCGGGATACTGAATCCGTAGCGGTCTGCCATTTTTACCATGGCCCCTTAAATGATATTTTCCGTCTATTTTAATCAGTCATTAATAAATCATCAATACCCATCACAGATAAACGGGCTGTTGCCCAAACCCAAATCAATGAATATCTTTTAAATATTATATAGATCCACCTATAAGAAATGTTGAAAAATAGTATACTTACAAGTTGAGTTTATTCAGCAATTAGACATTTTTTATTAGAATATTGATTTGGGCAACAGCCAGCGTAGACACCACCTACTGCTTTTTTCATCATCTCTTGAGGATGGATATATGATGTTCCTTTTTTCTAACCGATCTCACCAAAAGTTTTTTTCAGGAGATCGCCAAGCTCCTTATCATAACTGCCAAAGAGAACTGGCGAGAAAAACCATAAGTGCCTTAAATCATAGTATTTCATTAGCGGCTTAGATAATGCAGCGAGTGATCCCAATACCAGAATCTCTTTCAAGCTCTTTATGTCACAATATTCATAAGCAATCATGACTGCTGCTATAACTTGTGAGAAAGGAAGAATAGCAATCAATGGCTGCAAACGTTTGTCATCTAGTGATTGAAGTATTGAGAGTAGACTATTAAAATCCTTGCTGATCTCATTTGTGACCCGCCTCGGATTGTCTCTACCATAATCTCTTTCCAGTATTTGCCTATACTTTGCCCTGAACCTTTCGGCGCTCTTTGAGTGTCTGACATCCAGGATTGCGTCTGCAACCCTTTTTCTTTCACATTTTGCTTTTACAAGCACTTTATGAAGAAGTAATGGCACAGCTCTTTTTATTAGGTAATCTTTATTTAGGTTGAGCTCAAACTTTCTTTTCGGCAGAGACTCCAGATTGACTTCATTACCCGAAAAAAAATTGTTTAAAAATTGATTGCCAGCAGATTCATAGGCATCTGCTACAAATGGTGTTCTGTCCTGATTGTTGATAAAAACTGTGTTATTTCTCGTTACTATCTCGACATTATTATATGCTCTCCATAGATGGTATATTCCTAATTGCTTATGAAAATCTAACTCTTCATACCGTGGTCTTGCAAAAGCGCTTTTTATCACTCTAAATTTTCTATTATCCCAATCATTCAATATCGGTTTGGACTTTATCTTACAATTATTCCAAAAAGCATTGGGGTCAAAGTCGAGCTTTTTATGCAAGTCATCAATATACCGAGTATACTGTTTGTCCAAATCAGAGGAGTCACTTCCTATTTCAGGCAAATCCCTGCTGCTTTTTCTCTGCCAGGAGTTTAGCGCATTCTCAACTCTGATTTCTGCTTCCTTTAAATTGGTTTCATAATCTTCTATGAGGTAGGCATTGAAAATCTCCGCTTTTTGTATTACATCTGGAATGTTTTCTTCAGCCAATTCTTTTTTAGCTGCCGTTGGAAGGTCGACTATGTCAAACATCACAATTGCATTAATATACTTAATGAGATTATCGATATCACTCGTAATGACTGATTCATTCGAGTTGAGCAGGTGAAACACGTTGTTTACGAGAGTATTCTCGGTTTGAGATCTTAACAAGACGTTATTGGTTGTTTCAGATTTGCTCATAAGTTGCTCCTCCTTAAAAAAGTTTATCCCAGAGTGGTCATTTGTAGATCAGAGAGTAGTTGTTAGATCTTCAGAGCATCTCTAAATTCAGTATATGATTCTGCGAGCCAAGGGAAGGTTTCTATTTTAATTTTCAGTCTTTCTTTATAAGCGCTGCTTCCATAGAAAGTTTCAAATAAATCAAGCCGTATAGATAGCAATTCTTCTGAAGTCATCCCATTTAGTTTAATGACTGGCTCCTCCGTTGTATATTTTGAAAAATCTTCATGAAGCAGCAAACCACTTTCACGATATTCAGAGAAAATCGCTGAGCCGGGCAGAGGAGTAAAGATTCCAATACGCAGTTCATCTATTGGTAGGTCAGGTAGTTGATCCTTGAGAATCTCAAGATCTTCCCGGCTTTGCCAAGGGTAGCCAATCATCATAAAAGCACGAACAAAGATCGGGCTCTGCTCTACGATCGCCAGATTCTGGCGGACCAAATTCACGTTCAGCGTTTGCTTCGGTTTGATGCGAGACAGGGTATAGTCATCGAGTGCCTCGATACCGACTGAGACCTTGGAGCATCCAGCGTTTGCCATAGCCTGTACTAACTCAGCATCCAAATGGTCTGGTCTGCAGAGGCCATACCAGTTAGGGCGATTAGGCAATGCAGCTAGCTGGTCGCATATGGATAGAGCATGGGTACGGTCTGCATTAAAGCTCAAATCGGCAAAAAAAATCATGTTGGTCTCAAATTGCGCTTGAAGTTCAGAAATCTCTTTAATAACCAAGTGGGGTTGCCGTTTTCGTATCTGATTGCCCCACATATTTGGAGAACAGCAATAGGAACATCTGTAAATACAGCCTCGTGAGGTCAGTACCTGTGCAACTCCAATTTGTTGTGATGGCGGAGGATAAACCAAGCCACCAATCCGGGATTGAGTTAAAATTTCGCGATTCCTGATGGGTGAGGCTAAAGCATCGAGGTCGATGCATGGCGCATTAGTATTCTTACGCAAAGTCTCGTTGTCTTGCCAAACTAGTCCAGGAACTTCATTTTTATCAATCTCACCAGTCAGTGCCTTTAAGAGCCCAGCGAAAGGTGCTTCCCCCTCTCCTGTCACCACATAATCTACTGACGGCAAGGAAGCAATTTCTGGACAGGCAGTCGGATGATAACCGCCAAGAACAGTGACAATCTCAGGACAGCTAAGCTTTAACAACTCACACAGGTGGTCCGCACGCTGGAAGTCACAGGATAACACGCTAATGCCAACTACTTGAGGAGAGCGTTGCTTAACATTATCAACGACATCATCGTCAGACAATCCTTCGACTCGGAGAATTTCTACAGAATGGCCTATTTCGCGAATAGCGCCAGCCACATATTCAAGACCAAGCGGTTCAACACTACAATGCCTTAAAAAACGACCGATAGTTGCAGACTTGATATTCGGATCTATTAAAACAACGGACAGGATATTTCGTTCAGGATTATTCATTTAAGTCAGGTCGTATGTGAGATTTTCAAATCATCCTGGAGAAAGCGCAAGGCATAATCCGCAATTAACCATTCGGAAAACTTGCGCCATGGTAATTCATCACTTTTCTCTTCCCCATCATCACTAATCACCCGAATAACTCCGATCTTTATTGGAGGAGAAGAAGCGCTGCGGGGCCAGTAATAGGCCATATGGGCAATTGCATAGCTTTCCATCTCTAAAGCGCGAACGTTATCCTTTATTGATAGACCCCAATTTTTAGCAACCAATTTTAGAATAAAATTTTTGCACCTTTTGTCTGCAACTACCGTGTCACCAGTGACAACATGGACGTCGGGACCAGAATGTATTTTAAGTAATGAGTTCTCAATTTGATTAAAAGCTGGAATCATCTCTCTGTTAGCCAAAGGCTCCCAATATATTTCCCAATCGAGGTTGTCCCACCAATGCTGAAGATTCAGTTCACTATTTTCCTTTGCTTTTATAAGTTCAGCAAGGCCTTCATTTGCTTTGCCAACTATATATTCGAAAAGATCATTATGGCATAGCGTACCATTAAGGCGCTTTTCACAAGCTGCTCTCAGTCTTTCTTCGTCAATTAATACTTCAGTTTCACCTGTTTTGTTACTCGCGGGTTTAATATTCAGCAAGAACGTTGTCCAGGCCATGTTTTTCAGTTTTTTGAAGTATGCAGTCTTCTTATAATACTTCAATTTCTGTATCAAAATATTAGAATATTGAGGATCGATGTGTACGGGTGGTAGGTTTTTCCCTGTCGTTTCATGATGTCCATTTTTGCTCGATACTTTAGTCATGGCAAAATCAGCGAATTTCATTGGGATTATAAGGTCCCCGAGATTAGGCTCATTGGAAACGACTGTGCTCAGGGGCTTTGCAAATGAAGCCGCAATACCAGTGAGTAAAATTTTTTCTATCGGCCAATAATGAAGACAGCGTTGGACAAAAGCTGTTGCGTTGACACGCCCCATGCCTGTTTGTCCGAGAAGAAAGGGGCGCCACATAGTGTCCCCTTTTTGAACCGGCTTGAGGTTGACAAGATACAGTTCAGCGTCTTTATCATCGGGAAACCAGATCCTACGGCAATAGTTCAAACGGCTAGAGTTCATAACAGCCTTTCTTTCAGCATCGACGGCGGTGAGAAGAATATTCGTCACTCCTTTGTATGAACCTGGATATTTACTATCTGAAAAAGTAGGGATAGTGCGAATAACGGGATAATTGAATTTTGCATTGACGGAGCGTACATCACGTAAAATTAGATGTTGGAGAGTTATTGTTGAGATAGCGGCATTCACTTTATCCGGCAGTTGGGTCCATATTACTGCTGGTTGATACTTGTTCCTAATGTTTGCCAAGCAATTCACATTATCCTCACCTGTCCAATTGCAAACACAGGCATGCATACGACTGCGGCGAGATGTGTTCAGCAATTCTAAAGGGATAAAGGTTTGATTTATTTTTGAACCATCCATACAGCAGCCGAACACGGGAAAATCGGGAGGTCGCCGTGGCTGAGAATGTTTAGACCAGAAATTCACAAACATTTCTGAAGATGCAATGGTCTTGAGCTCTCGATTTTTTTGTAATTCTTGTGGTTGGTTATCATTCAAAAAACACTTACCTTCTTCCATCTTAAGCGAACAACTTTGCTCAGAATTAATGACGACTACTGGCACTATTTCTTCAGGGGTGTCTGAGTTCTCCTTAAAGCTTACTCCATCAACCCAACCTTTTTTCTCAACTTCTTGTATAAATTTTTCAGATTCTTTTGCTATTGCTTTTGAGAGGTCTGTTATGTCATTGTGATTCCCCTTAATTTCCTGCGACATATATACCATTGTCGCCATATCGACAACCTCAATTGATCCAATTGTTATATCCTCCACAGCGGTTCCTTGCTGTTCCAGACTATTCGATATTGGTTCTTTAACTCTGACTATATTAGGTTGGGGGCATCGGGAGGAAATCGTTGGATAATTTTCCGATTTTACCTCACCGACAATAGTATTTGCATCCTCCATATTCAGCCCTGCATAATTATCTTGGAAGAGTACTTTTGTTTTTTCCACTATCTCAACTTCGACCATACTATGTTCGGGAGATTTGAGGACATATGTTTGAAATGCTTCCTGATTTAACCCAGCGGTATTCTTAACGTCTCGAATCGTTTTTTTAATCGTTTCATCATCAACAGTATTTGCATCCTCATTATCTAGCCTCGTACAATTATCTTGAGAGGGTATTTCCCATAGTACCAGCAGGAGTTTACATCCTATAATGTTCTCAGAAAGGATATTTCGCAGGGTATCAGCAAAATTAGCTTCGTTCCATGAAACCAGAATCAATCTGGCCTCAAGCCCCAAGAGAGCTTCAATAATATCGAGACTTGTCAATACTAATGAGTTGGGTGTATTGGATAAAATCAAAGCGGTTTCTGAACGGTCACGCTTCATTTACATTCCTCAATGCAAGGTAATTTAATGCTGACCATAGTATAATGTTCAGAATCGCAGCTTTCAATCTGTACTTCTCCATCGTATTCAATCACATTGAGGCGGACAATGTTCAAACCGATACCGTTGGCCTCATCAGTATGTATAAATCCAGAGAAACCCAGGTCAAAGGCACGAGAAATTGTATAAGCATCCATCCCGATTCCATTATCACGGACAATGATTTCTATTTTCGCATCCTCAATCTCAGGACATCTTTTGACTTCAACAGTCACATAAGGGGGAATAACTTCTGTACCTGCCTTCTGCAGCAGCCTGACTGCCACAAATGAATTTGTGATAAGCTCTCTAAGGACACCCGGCAGTACTTTTTCGGGCATGGGTATCTCTTGAATATCTTCGGCGATAACAACATTGAACCATTTGTTCTTCATATCATCAAAAAAGGAACCTTTAGCGAGATCATTAATAGTTTGCCGAATGATCTGAGTTGAGGAACAGCGCCGCCCTTCTTCCGTTTCCTTATTTCGATACATTGCACAGATCAAAAATACTCGATCATTAAGCCATTGCCATTCGTCAAACTGCTCCTTGTCGAATGCAAATCGATCTTTTCCACCCCTCCGATCAAACTTAGATGCCCTCCAAAGAAGCGCTGCGAGCCTGGTGTCATCCATTGAAACGCTAGCGTCAAAGAGGAAAGGGCTAAGAATGTTCTGGGCCAACCACCATATGGTGTGGGCGTTTTTCCTTGCACATGCTTCGGCCTCCTTTGTAGTCTCTTCAGTTGTAGTCTCTTCAGTACCCCTTTCACGGAAACCCATATTCAAGAACCCGATCATACGCCCGCGATGATACACTGGCGATGTTACCGACCAACCCATATTCAATTCTCTTGTTACTGGACTGACATTACTCTTGGAATCATTCCAGTCTTGAATATATACTGCTGACCTGCCGGGCAAACTTTCTAGTGTTTCAATGTAGTTGTACTTCTTTTCAATAAAACGTATTGCTAATTGGCCCTCTGAAACTAACCTTTCACAGCCACGCATCCATTTTTTTCGCCAAATCTGCTCATAAATATTTCTGGATTCGCCTGTCTCATCATCAAAATCAATCCAGTTCCCTATTTTCCCAAAGCTCTTATAACGGCCGGAAAAAGGATCAAGCGCAATGACGTAGCCGCGAATGAGGCCTGGAGAATGACCAAGTAGCTTTAGTATTGTTGATGGAAATAGATGGTCGAGTACTTTCTGGGAGTGCTGCTCATCATTACCGATGGAGTTGAAAGCACCATCTGTCATGGAAAAAGCTGGCCCGTGGATCTCAGTCAACTTTTCTTGAACCCCTTCAAAAAAATCGATAAGATTCTTATCCAATGTTATTTTTTTAGCGTCAGAGAAATTAACACATTTATTATCATCGATTTTCATTCTGCCGCGTCCTATTTATTGCGTTTTAAGATAGCTTTTCCAATAAGTATAAAAACGATAATCGCTATACCAATTCCTATATAAGCCCAAGGGAAGTTCACTTCTTTCTCTTGGACTAGTTGATCTGATGAGCCCGAAGACGGTGGTTTCGAAGCAGATGGTTTTGTTTGGTAGGCCGCAAGAAATTGCGTATCATATAAGTCCTGCGCATTGACATCTTCTGCGCTATCGAGTTTACCGAAGGCCACCTGTGCGGCAATTACGGATTTGATACCGTCGGGGTCAATAGCGCCATCGTAGGAGAATGCATCGTGGTAGTTGGTGAATGCCCGTCGCCAGAGATCTTTCTCTCCAACATACTCCTGAGGCAGAAGATCTATCACTTCATCGGCGCTAGATTTTTTCAGCCAGGAAGCGGCATTGAGCAAGGCATTGACAACATGCTGTACTGTAGCAGGATCACTATCTATCGCGTCTTGCCTCACGATCAGTGATGTCATGGGATAACTGCTGCCTAAGGCTTGCTTCACCTGTTCATCGGAACGAAAGTCAACAAGGACGAAGGCAGCACCACTATCCACAAGCTTAGTAGCAAAAGGTTCCACAGCCATCCCGGCGTCTATAGCTCCCTTGGTAAGAAAATCCGGAAGCGTGGCGGCTCCGGCCTTGACTGGAGTCACATTGTCAGAGCCTATCCCATTAAGAGAAAGGAGGTAGTTTAGAAGAATATGAGTGGCAGAGCCCGGTGATGTAACACCAATGTTCCTGCCTTTGAGATCACTGATAGTTCGGATTTCTCCCGCATATTTTTGGTCTACAACCAAGGACCACCCTGGTAAACGGTTAAGTACCATGACTTGCTTTAAGGGAACTCCCTGCCTAAGCCCAGTGATACAATGATCGACGCCTAGTATTGCAGCCTGCAACTCACCATTTATCAATGCGGTTGCGGCATGTTTCCCGCTCTTAAACTGTATGACCTCTACTTTGCGCCCCTCCCATTGAAATTCGCCTTGAGTTTCAGCAATATCCACTTGCAAAAAACCGAAGGAATGTCCAAGAGAGCCAAGTTTAAAAGTTTTGCAGTGACCAGTAGCAGGAAACAGAGGAAATAGTAATATCGATGCTATAAAAACAATTAAAAATAATCTGAGAAATCTGTTCCAAATCATAATTCTCCCTCCTTTTTGAATCATTGTTTTGAGTTATGAAGCCAGCGATACTCCGCAAGCCGAAGCATAAAGTCTATTAGTCCGACGCATACAAAAATTACCATCATGCCTGCGAGGGCTCTATCATATTTGTCCATTCCGTATGCGAGATCAACAACATAGCCTATCCCTGATATTGCACCAAGGTATTCCGATATAATCGCACCAATTACAGCAAAACCGATAGCGGGCCGCAAACATGCCAATAACCATTTTATAGACAAGGGTAAGTGAACATGCCAAACAGTCATAAATCGGCTTGCTCCAAGCAAACGTGCATTCAGCACAATCCGCTTATCGATAGATGAAAGCCCTTCTGACATGTTAAAGAAAAACACAAATACGGTCATTGCAACTACCATTGCCAGTTTAGAAGCCAGTCCAATACCTAATGCACCAATAAAAATGGGGACAAGAAGTACCCTCGGCAAGGAGTTCAACCAAGCCATCATAGAACCTAAAGGAAGACCCAAGTCCTTGAATCGGTATGCAATCACTGCTAGGCTAATTCCTGAAATCGCTCCTATAACAAGTCCTGCCAGCGCAATGCTGAAAGTCGACCAAATGTGTGGCCATAAGTAACCTGAAACAATCCAATTCCAAATGATTATAAAGATGCCTGAAGGCGTTCCCCATCGCCTTATAAAAATAGTATCATTCGCCACTACATACTCCCAGTAAAGAATAGCAAAGAGCAAGGGGAGAAAAAAAATCAATACGCCAATGACTTTTTTTATCATTCCGCTAAATCCCCATATATTGCTTTGCGAAGTTCAGACCAAAGCTTATTAAAAAATTTTCCCGACTGTTCATCTTGTAATACTCCTATAGGACCATTACTCCTATTCAATGGAATTTCACACCGGTTGAATACCTGGCACGGCCTGCCACCTAACACTATCACAAAATCGGAGAGTGCTATCACTTCATTCAGGTCATGAGTTACTAACAAAATGGTTGTATGACTTTCTTTATTTACGTTATAAAGATGTTTCCATAGGTCCATACGTGTTTCAAGATCCAGAGACCTGAATGGTTCATCTAACAAGAGAATATTGGGCTCTTGGATCATAACTGTTGCAAGAGCAACGCGCGCCTTCATACCAGCTGAAAGAGACTCAATAGCATAGGTTTGATAATCATATAGTCCAATACGTTGGAGCCACTTTTCTGCCTTGGAGCGAATCACATGGCGCGGTAGGCTTTGCATCCGTAGAGGAAATGAAACATGTTTTATGACAGATAAGCCGGGGATAAAGGGATATTCCTGAAACATATAGCCCATCTTTTTTGATAAAGAATCCCTAATAATATCTCCTTCAACTGGTTGGAGAACACCAGCTATAAGGTCCAACAATGTGGTTTTTCCACACCCGGAAGCGCCCACCAATGAAGTAATCTTCCCCCCAGCAATTTGTTCGGAAAATCCTCTAAAAATAGGGTCGCTTGTACTATTATAGGAGAATTCGATATTATTTAGCCTGATTCCTGGAGAATCTGGCTGAGTAGGTTTGCGTTGCTCCATATTACCATTAATTTTCACTTGAAAGTTTGGTTTGCTGCTTTCATAAAAAACAGGGTTGTCGTGGCGCTCCACTCAGATTACTAAACAAATATATAATAAATCTCCGGCTGAGCTGTCAACAATGAATCCCCCCATCTAACAGATACCACGATAAGAAATCGCTTTTTTAAGCTTGCATCATTTTAACAGAATAACTGGTTAGTCGCAATGTTTTTTTTCTTTTTCGACTTTCCCGAAAATTCCGTGAACTGGTACTATAAAAAATTTGCAGTGAGGACTGCCTGCTGGGCAGGCAGTCCTAAATTTTTACAGAGACATCTTATTGTGTTAAGTAATATATGTACAGCCAGGACATGCCTCCATCTACCATTGTGAAAGTGAGATCCGATGTGTTATTGATTGTCAAGTTGCAATCGCTGCATTCTGCTATTCTCTTGCCTCATGAATATGTATCATATCAGCGCCCGGATGTTCAGATGCTCCTCGTCTTTTTACATGTAACCTTCTTCCTGACGGCAGCCTTCTTTTCAGGTTTAATTTTTTTGAGTTTTCGTGCTGCTGTTTTTTTTGTTTTTGCTGTCGGTTTTTTTGCCGGTTTTTCCTTTGATTTTGACCGTGCTTTCTTAGGCGTTGGCGCCTCTTCCATATCGATGCCGAATATCTCCGACAAATCAGACTCATCCATAACTTTAGAGCTTTTTTGCCTGGCTTTTTTGAGTAGATCACTTGTCTGATCTTTAACAGCTCCGGAGACTAAATCTTTCATCTTTACGTCTCTTAAGGTGAAGAACAATTCAGGTTCTGAATCCAGCCTGGCCCCGATTCCATATAACGTGGCCGCAATATGTTTGCACATAACAGCCCAGTCAGGGCAACTGCAATCAAAGGAGATTTCTCCAGGAGCGGGAAACAGGCCTGATTTTTTATCAGTAAATATATTCGATAACGATTCTGGAAATTTACCATTAAGAAGCTCCTGCAGGGAATCAAATTCTCCCTGACAGGCCTTTTTGATATTCTTCCAGATGTCCTTCTTCAGGGTCTTTATCTTAATCTGAATTTTGTACGGTTTAGCGTTTGTCCCCTGCACCATGGATTCGATAAGTCCGGATTTTATTTGTAAATCCAGTACGGCATTATGCCGGACATAGCTCCTTCCACGCCCGATGCGGTTGCTATAATCGGCATAGCTTTCCAGATTAGTATTCCAGGACTTTCCCCACCATGTCCTGGCTATGGTTCTGCCTTCAATGACAACAGGTTGGATGTCCTGGTTTTTCTTTAGAAGAGCTTTTAATTTTTTCTCTGCTTTTGCCCGTTTTTCAGCAACAGTTACATAAGGGGCAAAAGATTCCCAATAGGCCATGATCCCTCCATCGTTGTAATTTTCTTTATCCCCCTCTTTGGCAAAGAGGGGTTAGGGGAGATTTTATTAATGAATATATTATTTAAAAATCCCCCTTAATCCCCCTTTGCCAAAGGGGGAGACCTGAGCAGTTACTTTTTTTCATGCAACGTCCAGACCAAGTTTGAACATATCCGGTATTTTATCATTATCCATTTCCGTAGTCCAGTTTTCCTTTGAACTCCGGATCACATTTTCGGATATTGTGGGAATTT
>CAJVYT010000107.1 GCA_913009765.1 uncultured candidate division Zixibacteria bacterium | reverse complement strand
ACACGACGCTCTTCCGATCTGATTGTGATAATGATAATCGTTATTTCTATAAGCCCGAAGCCGTGTATGTTCTTAACTTTTTTCTGCATTAAGCGGCGTATGTTTTTAGTCAACTTTTTCATAATTTATATTGTGTAATATATTTCTATCCATACTTGCGTTACTCTGGCAGCTCTTCTAATTTGTGGTCCAATTTCTATGGCATCAATCTCTGTCCATGTCCATGCCACTGAAGTTTGCGGATTAGTAATATAAGTTGTTGAGTAAGTTGTATAAATAGTTGAAGGTTTTATCTGGGCTCCTTGATAATTTGTACTATTGGTACGTATATAAGTTCTAATCCGTTGATTGTTAAAATTTAGTTTTGCATTAATAAAGATTTTCACTGAATCAATTGTTCCCGAACCTGTTGTATGATTTTCAACAGCATATAAATCATATTGCCAGAAATTACTACTTCCACTGTTATAGGTTCCATCATCATCAGAAACAGCTTCATCAACACATTGCCAGTTATTGGCACAGTTTGTTGTTAAAGCAGAAAGTGAACCTGTTCCATTTGGTCTTAGAGTCTCAATACCGGAACCACCCGCTAAAGCAGTCGTGTCACACCAGAGAGATTTTGGGAACTGAATATCTGCATGAAAAGAACTGTTTTGGTTCACATAAATTTTTCTGGTGAGAGTGTCATTATTTTTTAACTCAAAAACAGAGAGAGACTGTTGTCCGATTGGAATAGAGTCAAAGCTGACAAAACCTCCGGCGGTTGGAAACTTACTGTCTGTTTGATAAATTCCTAAACCGTTTGGATATGTGAACCGAAATTGGACAGAATCTTTATCAATTGTTCCGGGAGGGCAGAGATCTAAATCGATAATATTAAATGAGACAGTATTGTACAGCAGGTCATCTACTGAGTTAGCAATTTTTTTTGTGATTGTAGTGGTTCCGCCGGTAGAGCTGATAGTTGCGGCACTTCCCGAATAAGAATATGCTTTCCCCCATCCGTCAATACTGAATTCAGATTCTAAAGCACCGGATGAGGCATAAAAATCATCATTCAGATACGGTCCGTTCCAAGTTGCAAATCCCGGGTTTGTCACTAAGTCATTTAGACTTGACGGCAAGGCTCCGATATCGCCGATATAACCATAATCTGTTCTATGGCTGCCGGAGATTAATGCATCGTTTCCGGCAATACTTTGAGCCAGTTGGTTTAATTCTTCTTTGGTCTCTTCGGTTTTACTGCTATCAACAGAATTACCCATATAGTTCATTGAGACAGTCAGCAGAATAGAAATAACAATCATGACAACAACTAATTCAAAAAGAGAATATCCGCTATGATTATGTAGTTTATATTTTTTCATAATTTTACTCATATCTATACCTTTAATATATCGGCAATAATTGAGGTTTTATAAGAGTAGGAGGCTGTTTGAGCCAATAAAAAACCCCTTCGCCTAGGCGAACGGGTTTTTTAAGATATTTTTGCTTATTTTTTAAAAAGTGTCATCTTCCCAGTCTGAATCTTTTGGAGGTATTTTTACGATTAAATCTTTAGTTACAATACATTGGCAGGCAAGACGGGAATTTTCAGTCAGATTTTCGGCTTCATCGAGCATATCTTCTTCATCTTCTGACTTCTCACCTAATGATTCGATACCCTTTTCGATGATAACATGACAAGTAGAACAAGCACAATTGCCACCGCAATTATGGTCAATTTGGACATTATTATCTAAGGCAGCATCTAAAAGGTTATAGCCTTCATCAACCTCGACTTCTGTTTCAGAGGGTAAAAATTTTACTTTTGGCATATAGTATATCCTTTAGTTTTTTATTCATTATTTTTTTGACATTGTAATTATAGATATTTTCAGGTTGAAATTCAACTATTTTTCTTACGAAGAATAATGATATGGTCATGTTCATTTCCAAAACGTATTGATTGAGCAATTGCTGCCAGTTTTCCTGTAAGAATCATATACGCCCAGGGTGGGATAATTGATGACAAACAGCCTCTGATTAATATTTTTTTATCTTTGTACAAAGCCCAATCAATTTGTTCAGCCTGTGCTATAAATGCATCTTCTTTGAAGATACCTTTATCAAGCATGTCATTTATGTCTATAATTGTGAAGTTCATATTTAACAGCTAAATGATGTTCCGCAACCGCAAGATCGTTTTGCGTTTGGATTTTCAAACACAAATCCACCGCCAAGCATTCCGCCTTTGTAGTCTAAAATAGTACCTTGTAAATAGGAGGCAGCTTTGTTGTCAATTACAACAGCAACATCTTGAATATTTATATTGAGGTCATTATCTGTTGTTTCAGTATCAAATCCCATACTGTATGACATTCCTGAACAGCCTCCTGCGGCTACACCGAGTCGTAGATAGAGTGTTTCATCCTTTTCTTGTGCTGCAAGCCGTTTTATTTCGACAATTGCCGAGTCGGTGATTGTCACAATTATGTCATTGCTATCTTGTTGAAGTTTGTTCATCTATATTATTCCTTTCATTTTCAATTATAAAATCAAATACGAATAATAATAACCGAATCATTGAATAAAAGTTCCAAAAATTATGTCTTCTCAAATATGTTGTCAAAAAAGACCTTTATAGGGCTGTTAGAGCATATTTATCCTATTTATAAGCTAAATATAAAAAAAATTACAATTTGTAAACTTTTTTATGGACTAACGCAATCTTTTTTCGTATAATCATAGACAAAGTAGAAGTAATTATAATGTTTAAATACAGGAATACAGTACATGAGACTATCTCGAAAATCTGATTATGCTCTCCGGGCAATTCGTCATTTATCAACTTTACCTAAAGGTAAATTAGGTTCTATCAATTCTGTTAGTGCAGCTGAAGAAATTCCAAGAGAATTTTTGGCTAAAATTCTAAAAGATTTAACCCGCAGTGGTTTATTAGTTTCTTTTCAGGGAGTTACCGGTGGGTATCGTTTAGCCAAACTTCCAAAAGAAATAACCTTTTTAAATGTTATCGAAGCTATTGATGGTCCTATTCATTTGAACCTTTGTACAGAGACAGCTAATTGTAGTTGTGAAAAACTTGACACTTGTCAAATGAAAGGTTTCTGGCAAGCACAGGAAAATTCTTTTAAGAAATCTCTGCAGCGTGAACATTTTGGCAAATATAAAAAAGTAAAGAGTTAAAATCTGCCAAAACTGTAACCAAATATTTTTGGGGCTTGTGTTCAAGCCCCTTTTTTTATTATATTCATATGGTTAGTTTAATTATCTAAATCGGTAGGTTTAGACATGTTTTGTATATTTTGAACAAAGGAGCAGTAAAGGTGATTGATTTTACAAATAAAGCGTATAAAGTAAAAGTCGGGTTAGCAGAAATGCTCAGAGGCGGTGTGATTATGGATGTCATTAACCCTGAGCAGGCTAAAATTGCTGAGGATGCCGGAGCCTCGGCGGTGATGGCTCTTGAACGTGTGCCTTCTGATATTCGTTCCCAAGGTGGTGTGGCTCGTATGTCTGATCCTGATATGATTGAAGGTATTAAAAAGATTGTTACTATTCCGGTTATGGCGAAATGTCGGATAGGGCATATCTCTGAGGCTCGGATTCTTGAGTCCTTAGAAGTTGACTTTATTGATGAGTCCGAAGTTCTTACTCCCGCTGATGATGTTTATCATATCAATAAATGGAATTACAAAGTGCCGTTTGTCTGTGGGTGTCGTAATTTGGGTGAAGCACTTAGAAGAATTTCAGAAGGTGCCGCAATGATTCGTACCAAAGGTGAGGCAGGTACCGGTGATGTTTCTCATGCGGTTAAACATTTGCGAGAAATAAATTCAATAATGAAATCTCTGACAGTTATGACTGATGAAGAACTGTTTGGTATTGCCAAAAATTATCACGTCTCTATTGATTTAGTTCGTACTGTTGCCAAAACAGGTAAACTTCCTGTACCAAACTTTGCAGCCGGCGGAGTTGCAACTCCTGCTGATGCTGCTTTGTGTATGGAACTTGGTGCCGAAGCTGTTTTTGTAGGTTCTGGTATTTTTAAATCTGATAATCCGTCTCAAAGAGCAAAAGCAATTGTTGCCGCAACAACACATTGGCAAGACTACAAAATTGTTGCCGATGCATCCCGTGGACTTGGAGAGGCTATGAAAGGTATCCAAGTATCGGATATTCCCGATGAGGAACTTCTTCAAACACGATAGAGTTATTATAAATAAAAATAGTAAGGCGGAATTATCTAAATGGTTCCGTCTCTTATTTTATTCCATATTATTATTTTATTCTCTTTTATTAACCCATTTCTTTGAATTGTCGGGAAACCTTTTCTGACAGCCTTAAATGATTTCTCGTTTCGTCAGTTCTCAATTCACTTTCTGTGATTAAGGAACTGACACAACATAAGTTTGTTTTTATTGTGTCACCCTGAGTGGAGTCAAAGGGGTCAGGCTAAAAAAACAAGAAAATGTAAAAACTTGACATCTTGAGTGTAGTCACACAACTTATCTAAAAGTTATACCTCAGTGAATGACATCTTCACCTTAATGTGTATGAGATGTGCATGAATTTTTTTCAGCGTTTGTCGTATTTAAAAAAATGGTATGATGATAATCACGCTATTTATCTCGATAATAGAAAAAATCTGAAAAATGCTTTCAACAAAAAATACAAAAACGAACTCAAAAGATATACTGAGGAAATAAAGCTTCTAAAAAAGAAGCGTGCTTCTGATATATTAGCAGAAAAATCAATTTTATATCAAGACTGGGTGGAGAGACATTTTCAAAAATTACTCCAAAAACTTTCGCAAACAATTGTGGAATATCAAAAACAAGATTTGTTGGATAATTTTGATAACTGGATTAAAGATTTTGCAATGCTCGATTACAAATTTCGTGTCTATTCTTTAGAGTTGTATTACAAAGTTGAATTAGTACGATATAATGCACAGTTTGATGCTTATATTATTGCCCTTCGTGAGGGGCATACTTCTTGGATTTTAGATGAAGATGAAAAATATACTTTTTGGATGGAAAATCATCCCCTGTATAAAGAACTTCAGGAATTAGAATATCAGTATGACAATTTATCCGATGATGATAGCTATGGACTAAATTATGCATTTAATATGCCAACAATAAATCGAAAGAATTATAAAAGATACAACAAAGTGTATAAGCCGTCTATGATTAAAAATTTAACAATGCCGCTTGAAAAGCCATTATCAATAAAGCCGTATTCCCGTTTTGTTAGTTCCTTATTTTAAATCCATCAAGTCCCACAACAGAGCAGGCGGGACTGAGCCGTGTGATAACAACTCGTCATGGAATTTTAAGAGTGAAAAATTATCACCCATTTTATTTTTGTATGCTTCAAGAAGTTTTAAAATTTCAGTTTTACCGGTAAGATACGACATCGGCATTGTTGGTGCCATAGTATACTTGCGAACCTGTTTTTTAATATATGTTTTCCCTGATTCAGATTCTACATCCAAAGCATCAATCATCCATGCGACACATTCGTCATAAGTGAATTGTCCGGTATGCAGTTTCATATCGGCAATTATTCGAGCGGCACGGAACCGAATACCGCCTAAAATTCCCAGCCATTGGTTATAGTCTTCTTTGCCAAAGAGTCCCTGTTCATACATCATCTGTTCAGAGTACAAAGCCCAGCCTTCAATTAGCATTAGATTCATTTGCCATTTTCTAACAGGGTCAGGATTCATGCCGGCAATTTGCATTTGTAAATGATGCCCGGGGAAAGCCTCGTGTACAACAGAACCCTTAAACCCGCGACGATGCACATAACGGTAACGGCTTTCAAGAGCTTCACGAGAAAGGTCATCAGGAATCGGACGAACATAAAAATAACCATGTTGATTTTTATCAAAAGGTCCGGCAGGTTGGTATGCAATACCGGCTATCATTGAGCGTAAGAAAGTAGGGGTTTCAATTACTGAAAGAGGAGCAATATCTATTGGAACAGTGACAATGTTATTTTTTTGTACAAATATTTTTTCCTGTTCGGTTTCCCAGTTGTAATAATCTAAAATATCTTGTTTAGTGAAATTTGCAGGGACAAATACAGAGTCGGAACCATTTTGGTGTTGTGACTCAACTACTGCTTTATATTCATTGTATGCTTTATTTGCTTCATCATAAAGAGCTTCACCAATTTTTAGAAGAGAATCAGAATTATAATCTAAAAAATATTCATGCTCTAATTTGTAGTCAAGTTTTTTGGTGCCGATAGCAAATGAAGATTCATCGCCTACTTTGATATCTGATAAAAATATTACAAAATCATTCATCGCATCACGGGCAGCAGTAGATGTTTTCAAAATATTGTCGGCTCGTTCGGGGAATTTATTCATCAGTTCGGCAGCAGCTTCTTTATAAAAATCCATTGCTGTTTCTAAAGATTCTAAAGCAGCATCAACATAAATTTGTGGAGGTTTTTTAATGTTCTTGCGAGCTGTCGCAAAAAGAGCGGGTACAGATTTCATTCGGGCAATAAGCGGAACCACTTTTTCTGAAAGAGGAGCATGGTTTGACAGAATAAGAAAATAAATACCATTGACAGCTTCATCGACATACAATTGCGGAGATTTTTTATGCCACGCAATCTGTTTTAAATCAAGCAGAGCTATATCAAGATTTGATTTTAAAAGCCGGTAGTTTATTTTCTCATCTTTAGAAAGTTTGGCACCTTTGTATTTGTAAAGTTTTTTTTCAAAATTAGTTAACGATTTTATCATTGTTTTTACAGACTTGGAAGAATAGTCAGTGAAACGGTGATCGTAAGCGTGAATGCCCATTTCTGTTGAATGAACCGGATAAAAAGACTGCAATGATTCTAAGATTTGGTTACTTAATTTGACAAATTTAGAGTTTGCTTGAGCATTTGCTGTTGAGGCAATAAAAA
This sequence comes from uncultured candidate division Zixibacteria bacterium, assembly GCA_913009765.1. The sequence goes on along the minus strand of CAJVYT010000107.1, from coordinate 4,612 downwards.
GTATTGCTGTTATTCCTAATAAAACAATATGTCTAAGTCTATGCATTGTATCTCCTGTTTATTTTCAAGGCAAAAATGTAACACAATTAAAATTTTTAAGCAAGTATCTCTTTTTTATAAAACATAGATGTTAATTCTATATGCATGGTATGCGGGAACATATCGACCGGTTGAATTTCAGGAAGTTCATAGCCTGCATCGACTAATTTTTGAGCATCACGAGAAAAAGTAGCCGGATTGCAGGAAATATAGAGAATCTTTTCAGGCAGCAAGAGAATAAGTTGTTTTAATGCTTTTGGATTAAGACCGGCACGCGGAGGGTCGATTATTGCTATGTTATATCTGTTTTCTTTCATAAAATCAGATTTGAGAAATTCTTTTACGAAGCCTTCAAAAAATTGGATATTTCCAACTTGATTTTTCTCGGCATTTATTTTGGCTGCTTTGACGGCATCGGGTACTAATTCGACACCGACAACTTCAGACACTTTGTCTGAGAGTAAAATACCGATAGTACCGGTACCGCAATACAGGTCGAGAACTTTGTCATCTGTTTTTGGCTTCAGCATATCAAAGCCGGTTTGATAGAGAACTTCTGCTTGGAGTGAATTGGTTTGAAAAAATGAATTGGCAGATATTTTAAAAAGTTTGCCGGAGAGTTTTTCCTCTATATATCCGGGACCGTATAAGACAGTTTCTATCTCGCCGATTGCGATGTTTGATTTTTGACCATTTTGAGAATGGATGATTGTTGTTATAAAAGGGAAGGTATTTGTTATTTCTGTGACAAATTGTTCGGCATTAGGGAAATCGCCATAGTTTGTGACAACATTAACCATAAGTTGATTGGTTTGTTTTGTTTGGCGGAGCATGAAAAACCGCATAAAGCCGCCATGGTTTTTTACATCATAGACAGTGATATTATTTTTTTCTATATATGCTCGCATCCATGTAACAAGTTCACCATCAGTTTTTTGCGAAATATGACATTCGTTTAAGTTAAAAATATCTTGAAAAGAACCACGGCTGTGTAATCCAAGGGTAAAGCTGTCATCGGTGACATTAAATGAATATTCCATTTTGTTGCGGTAATTATAAATTTCTTCAGCACCGATGATGTCGAGAATTTTGACATTTTGTAATGCCCCAATTCGTTCAATACAATCATTTACTTGTTTTTGTTTGTAGGCAAGTTGGTCTTGGTACTGTAGGTCAAGCCAAGTGCATCCGCCGCATTCATGGAAGTGTGAACAGACGGCATCAATACGTTTGTCAGATTTTTTTATGATTTCACGGGTAATACCGTTGTAATATCTTGCCTTAGTTTTTGTAATTTCAGCAAGTACTGTTTCTCCCGGGAGACCGCCTTTGAGAAATATTACTTTGCCGTCGATATGCCCGACAGCTTTACCGTCGAAAGCTAAATCGGTTATTTCTACTTCTATTAAATTAGTGTGAGTGATGTTTTCCATTGTGGGTATGGTTACAGAGTAATTCCGAGTTGTCACATTCATGAGTTTCAACCTGAATTGTGCCGTGTCCTATCTTAAATTTTTCTTTCAGCATTGAATTTATTTTTCTTGTAAGAGTTGGACCGTCAGATAAATCAGAGTCATCTACACAAATATGACATGAAAGAGCAATCTCTTTTGAGGAGAGAGACCAAATATGTAAATCGTGAACATCTTTAATCTTTTCAATTGACATCATTTCATTGTGTACTTTATCAAAATCGATTTCGGGGGGAACCGCTTCTAAAAATATCAGCACAGCCTCTTTTAACACTGAATATGATGACCAAAGAATCATGAGAGCGATTACAAACGATAAAAAGACATCTATAATATATATGTCTGTCATAATAATGACTATTCCACCAATAATAACCGCTACAGATGAGAGAGCATCATAAGTCATGTGTAAAAATGCGGTTTTCATATTTAGTGATTTTCCTTTTTCCGAAAGCAGCAGCAAAATTGAAACAATATTTCCAATTAAGCCAATAACGGAAACAGATATAAACATGATGGGATATTTCAACTCTTGAGGATTAAAGAAACGGTCGTATGCTTCAGACATTATAAAAATCGAGATAACAACTAAAGAAACAGCAGAGATAAAGGCAGTCATTACTTCAATACGCAGAAATCCGTAAGTTGATTTTTTAGTTGCCGGGAGTTCTGAGCCTTTGGCACCAAGCCATGCTAAAATAAGGGCGGCAACATCGGAAAGATTATGAACCGCATCGGCAATTAGAGCCAAATACCCCGAAAGAATACCACCAATAAATTCGGCGATAGTGATTATCAAATTGAATATAATTGTCCAAAAAAGCTTTTTACCGGAAACATGGTTGTGATCGTGTGAATGTGCCATAATTAATATTATACGAAATATATTCGATAAAAGTAACTACTATTTTATTTGCTTTAAAATGAGATTTATCGCATTAAGATGATACGCTTCATGATATGGTATAGCCAGCACGGCATCATGAAATGAATGTAAGGTCATTCCAAATGATACTAGAACAGGGACATCATACTTTGCTTTAGAGTAATTGTGTAAATCGTTTTGCAATGCTGATAATGATTCTTTGAGTTCATGTAGTACATTTTTAAATGTCGGAATTTCTGAATCAAAATCAGATGGGGAAGTACCTTTGGCAAAAAAGCTGATATACTTTTTGTTTATCAGAGGCATTTCAAGATTTGAGCGTCGGTACAAAAGTGACATTTGTGTTGTCAAAATATGTCCTGCCTGCCAATAAAGATTATTAGAGAATTTTTCAGGAATTATAAGAGCTTGTTTCTCTGTGATATTTTCCAAAAGAGAAATATTTTTATTTCGTAATATTGAAAGATGGGCGAATGCTTGGTTTCGAAGTTCTTCTTCCACGGTTATCCTTTGATAAGTTTCAGAGCAAAAAAGCCAAGGAATAAAAGAAGTACAAATGCAGCAGCTAAAAGATTAAAATATTTGTCGATAAATTCCTGAATTTTATTTCCATACTTTTTGTACATCAAGCCGATAGTACCCGAGACAACAAAAAAACGTAGTGAACGGCTGATGACTGATGCGATAACAAACGGAATGAAACTCATTTTGAAAAAACCTGCTGCGATTGTAAACACCTTGTACGGAATTGGAGTAAACCCTGCCACTCCAACAGCCCAAGGACCTACTAATATACCCCATATTTCTTTTTTATTAAACCAATATTCGGCAATTTTGAGTAATTCATCGGGGTTTGTCCCCGACAAAGATGCTGTTACAGAAAGTATTGTCTCCCCAATAAGAGCAAAGGCATAGTGACTGATTAAGTATCCGATTATACCGCCAAGGGTAGATCCGATTGAGCAGATAAGAGCAAAACGGAACCACTTTTTATGGTCGCCCATACACAAGGCAATAAGGAGCGTATCGGGAGGGACTGGAAAAAAAGATGCTTCTGCAACTGCGAGTAGAAAAAGTGCTGTTTGGGAGTTTTTTGAATGACTCCATTGTAATACCCAGTCATAAAGTGACCGCATCCAGCGAAGCGGTGCTTGTAAAATATACAGCACTTATTATTCCTTATCTTCTTCTTTGTTGCTGTTAGTTTTCAAAAGCTCAATTTTAAGTCGTGTGAGTCTGTTATCCTCTTCTTCAAGAACAACAATTTTAATATCATCAATTATGAGTTCATAATCTTTTTTTGGAATTGCTCCGACATAATCTATTACCAAACCGGCAATTGTTTCTGCTTTATCTTCGGGGAGTTTGGAATGTAAAAGCTCATTGATTGCTCCAACCCAAACAGAACCTTCTGCAAAAACAATATTGTCAGAATGTTTGACAAGCGGTTCCCGCTCAACATCATATTCATCCTGAATTTCACCGACTAACTCTTCTAAGAGATCTTCTAAGGTAATAATTCCGGCAGTACCTCCGAATTCATCTAAGACAATTGCGATATGCTGTTTTTTCCTTTGAAAAATAGTCAGTAATTTCGAAAGCGGCATAGAATCCGGCACAAACAAAGGTTCTCTGAGTAAATCAGAGAGAACAATAAGTTTCGGGTCTATTTTGTGAATGATAATATCTTTGGTATACAAGATGCCGACTATTTTATCAATATTTTTTTCATAAATAGGGTAACGGCTGTATCCATTTTTAATGATAGTTTCAAAAATAAATTTTTTATCTGTATGTATGCTAAGAGCCTCAACATCAATACGAGGAGTCATTGCTCTTCTTACTGTTGAATCAGCAAAGTCAAAAACAGATTTTATAAGTTTTTCTTCGGTCTCGTCGAAAACACCTTTTTGTTTTCCTTCAAAAATCATCTGATTGATTTCATCTTCTGAAATAACAGTATGTTCAATTGATGTTGAGATGCCGAACATTTTTAAAATCAGCGATGCGGATTTGCTTAATACTGTTGAGAAAAAAGAAGTAAGTTTTATAAAAAGCGTAATCGGTCTGGCAACAAACTGTGCATATCGTTCAGGGTTTGAAAGAGAGATCGGAAGAGCACACGTCTGAACTCCAGTCACACTGATATATCTCGTATGCCGTCTTCTGCTTGAAAAAAAAAACAAAAAAAAAGATAAAAAATGGAAACAAAAAA
>CAJVYT010000106.1 GCA_913009765.1 uncultured candidate division Zixibacteria bacterium | reverse complement strand
TTAAAGTGGTACAAAAAAATGGATGGAATGTGCTCAACACAAGAAAATCACATGTTTTGTTTTTTTTTTTATTGTTTTTATTTTTTTTTTTTTTAATGATACGGCGACCACCGAGATCTACACTCTTTCCCTACACGACGCTCTTCCGATCTTTAGGAGCAATTTTGATTACAATAGGTGTTTTTGTCTCTGAAAAATTTGGAAAAACAAAACTAACAGAGCATGATGTCTGATGCGGGAACGAATAAATCACATTTTCACTACAACTGCATAGTAGATTACTACTGTATCCGCTTTTCTGTGAACAAACAAAATTCTCTCAAGTGGTTTTTAAAAACCGCCCTTGCTTATCTTGGAACGCCATACCGATGGGGAGGTGATGACCCATCCGGTTTTGACTGCTCCGGTTTTGTGCTTGAATGTTTAAAAACTGTCGGACTTAGTCGTGAACATGCTGATTTTACTGCTGATTCACTGATGCGTTATTTTTCAGATGCAAAAGAATTAGAGAAACCCGAGAAAGGTGCGTTGCTGTTTTATCTCAATGATAAACAACGAGCCTATCATGTTGTTATATGTTTAGATGATATGTACCAAATCGGGGCATCGGGAGGGAACTCTCAAACGACCGATTTAAACAAGGCTTGGAATCAGAATGCATATATTAAAATTCGCCCAATTGGTTCGCACTTTGAAAAGAAGAAAATAATTCAGATATTTTAGTATGAATAGTAGGGAAGAACCCTTTAGTGGTTCTGCCATTAACCGTTTTGTCTACTTTCACGTTCTGTCAGTTCCTTATTCCGCTTGTTCGCCTAGGCGAAAGAACAGACAGAAAAACATATAAGCTTTCATACTACTCCTTCTCTTTAATACAAATTGAAATCGTAAATGTCTGTTGTCTTGTTTACATTTTTGACTCCGGCTTTGCCGGAGAGGAGGTAAGGATAATTGTGAGGGTTGTCGGGTTTCTCGATTTTGAAACCTGACGATTTCAAACCAGATCTACGACTATTATTTTTCATTTAGATGTTTGTATTTGTTTTTTATGTAAGAATAGTCAAATCTACTTTGACCATATTTCAAGAAGTAATTGTAATGTATTTTTGCTGATTGTAATTTATTTTGAAAATAGTAATATCTTAACATTATAAAATGACCTGATGCTGATTTAGGATCTTGAGATAATATCTTTTTACCTATTTCCAAGGTCTCGGGGAATTTATTCTGTTTTATATAACAAGCTGACAATATTTCATTTGATGTTTCATTCAATGGATTTATAATTGCAGCTTGTTTTAAAAAAGATTCCGCTTTGTTTAATTTATTTTGGTCAAAATAAATCCTTCCTAATTCAAACAAAAAAGAGGCATTGTAATGCTGAATAGCTAAGCCCTTATTGAAATAATATTCAGCACTATCGTATTTTCTTTTTTTGAAGAAAATTTTACCTTGTATATCTATGAAGTTAGGGTGGTTCGGGTAAGCTGATACCAGCCTATTAGATATTGCTAAAGCTTTATCAAGTTTGTTAGTAAATAGATATTGCTGAGCTTTTAAAGATTCTATAAACTCGGGGAATCTATTTTCTATCTCAATATCTAATTTTTTTCGAGATTTGATGTCACCATTGTTGTTATAATAATCTGAAAGAATACTCCAACTATTAAAAAATTTAATGCCTTCATAGTTTCTTATTATACTCTTATATCGTAAACTGGAAAATTCTTTATTATTATTGATTGTAATAAAAGCTGTTAATAGAATTAAATTTAGACTAGTATAAAGAAGAATATGATTGCTTCTAATTTTTATGTCTGATGCATCAAGTCGTCTACACAAAAACAACATGGGAGCAAATATTGTCAGAGATAGCAAGTCCCAATCCCTTGCTAAACCTAACTCTGGATCTATTAGAAGAAGAAACAGTAATGACGGTATTGATATTAACATAAGAAGGATGTCTAATTTGTCAAATTTGTTTTTAAATCTATTCATGTTTAGTAAAACAACTATTAAAAAACCAGGGAAAACTAACAATGTTAAATTAAGAATATCTATAAGATGTGCTAATGAAAAAACATAATAGTTAGGTGCTTCTGGTTTAGCTGTAAATAGTGGAAGAAGAAATTTTGATGATGGAAGTAAGTATAGTGAACTTATAAAAAGAAATAAAATTAGCATAAACCAAGCGATTGAATTGTTGTAGTTTTTACGGATGATTTTTTCTAACCCAAGAGTAATCTTGTTGTTGTTTAAGATTATATAGATAATTGCCGGAAGCCAAACAATTAATTGAGTATGTATTAATAAACCAATTATGTATAACAGAATAATTCTTAATAGAAATTTTTGCTGTGATAAGTAAAGCAATGAATAATAACATATAGAAGTAGCAATAGCCCATAGAATCGGATAAAATTCTACATATCCAAAAAATAATTGTAAAACTCCTGAGAAGATAAAGGTAGAATATGTTAAAGTTTGTATGTTTTTGTTATTGACGAACGTGGAAACTATTTTATAAATATAGTATAAGAAAATAATACCTGAAAAATATGATAATAATTGAAAAGCTAGTAAAGCTGAATCTTTTGAATATTCACCTAATAAAAATTGTATAAATCTAACGATATGTGAAGATAAAAATTCTGTGGGTTTAACAAAATATGAATTTTGAAATGAAAAAGTACTTAAGCAAATATATCCATCTCCTAAGAAAAATGTTTTGCAACGAAAGATATAAAAAATTGCTATGCTAATAATAGAAAGGAATAAAAAAGTAGTTTTTTTGCTATTTAATCCATGCTGGAGTATCGTAATAAATTTATTAGAATATTTTTCTGAAAGAGAAAGGATGAATAATAAGGAAAAGATAGTAGTTAAGATAATAAAATAGAAATTATCCAAGAATCTGAAATGATTAATTCCCCATAAGATGTCATTGTCAATATATCTTAGAAAGAACATTAAGGAAAACATAAGTACGGGTATGGTATAAAAAATAATATTAAGTCGCTTCATCTATTCCTTAATCCATATAATGAATGAATATGTTCTAATAGGTGTTTTTAATTTATTCCATTGTACGAAGGCAGCGAATGAGTTCACCCTCATATTGAATGGACATCAGCTCTTCACGAAACGAATCATACTGGAGCATTTCAACAAGTGATTTATATACTTTTAAATAAAAGTCATCTTCATACGGCGGGGCTGCCATGATAAAAAAGAGATGAGCAGGTTCTCCGTCTAATGAGTCAAAATCATATCCGACTGTCGAACGGGCAAATGCTATAGAAAACTCTTTTGCCTGCATAGAACGTATATGGGGAATAGCAATTCCATGACCGATGCCGGTTGTAGCTTTTTTTTCACGATTTACAAAATCCAAAAGCAGCTTTGTACGGTTGCCGATTCGTACTCCCGATTCTAAAAGAGTGACCAGTTCATCAAGCACTAATTCTTTACCGGACTGTCGCCATTTTGCCTTAGACATATCTTCTGCCAGAGGTTCAATAACAGTGGTCATCTCGAGTTTGACCAATTCTTCTTTAAAATATCGTGATAAATTCATAGTAGTAATATCGACATTTTTATCCGTTCAATTACGTCCCAAAAAGCTATAATACCATGCTATTGTCAAGCAAATGAGCTGTCTCATGGTTGTTTTTTACCTGTTTTAACGTAATTAAAATGAATTTCGTTTGATTTTTTCGGTTTCTTGACATCTTATCTTAAATTCTATACCTTTTGACAAAGGTAGAATAACAGCGGTTGAATCAACTTTGAGATATGCCGATATATATATAGATAACAAATAGTTAGAGAGGATTTTGTGCCGACTTTTTCAGAACTAAAACGAACTCACACCTGTGGTGAATTAAGAATTGATGATAATGGAAAAAATGTAAGACTCAACGGATGGGTTGCCTCACAACGCAATTTAGGCGGTGTCTTTTTTATAGATTTAAGAGATAGATTCGGAAAAACTCAAATTGTTATCGACCCTGAACAAATTGATGACTCTATGCATGTCGTGGCAAGCAGAGTTCGCCATGAGTTTGTAGTTGCGGTCAAAGGTGAAGTTATTCCCAGACCCGATGGTATGGTCAATGATTCTATGCCTACCGGAGCAATCGAAATAAAAGTTACCGAGTTTTATATCCTGTCAGAATCTAAAACACCACCGTTTGAAATCACTGATGAAACAAAAGCAAACGAAGCTCTCAGGTTAGAATACAGATATTTGGATTTACGCAGAGCTCCCATGCAGCGAAATATTCGTATGCGTCATGAAGCATGTCTGCATATTAGAAATTATTTAGATTCAGTCGATTTTTATGAAATTGAAACACCGCTTCTTATTCGCTCTACTCCCGAAGGTGCCAGAGACTACGTTGTTCCAAGCCGTGTACAAAACGGTAAATTTTATGCTCTTCCGCAATCACCTCAATTATATAAACAAATTTTGATGGTGTCAGGATTTGATAAATATTTCCAAATTGCACGATGTCTTCGTGATGAAGACCTTCGTTCCGACCGTCAGCCCGAACATACACAAATTGATATGGAAATGTCGTATGTGACCCCTGATGATGTTTTTGCCGTTGTTGAAGGAATGATGAAAGATCTTTTCAAAAAGATGCTCGACTATGATTTAGAAACACCATTCCCACGTTTTACATACAAAGAATGTATGAACCGATGGGGAATAGATAAACCGGATTTACGGTTTGGTATGGAGCTTATTGATCTCTCTGTTATTGTGAAAGACTGCGATTTTAAAGTCTTTGCCGACAATGTGAAAAGAGGGGGAGTGGTTAAAGGAATTCTCTTAAAAGGCGGTGGGTCGTATTCCCGTAAACAAATAGACAACCTTACCGACATTGCCAAACAAAACGGTGCCGGCGGACTTGCCTATATTCTATCTGCTGAAGCCGGAGATAAATCACCAATTTTAAAATTTATTGGCGAAGAAGTCAAAGATAAATTGATGGCTCATGCGAAAGCTGAAAAAGGTGATGCTCTTTTTATTATCTCTGATGCATCGTTGAAAACCGAATCGATTCTCGGACAACTGCGACTACATCTTGGGAAAGAGCATAACTTAACAGACAAATCAGTTTGGAAATTTCTCTGGGTAACAGAATTCCCGCTTTTTGATTACAATGAAGAGAGTAAGCGGTTTGATGCCATGCATAATATTGTTTCCCACCCTTATGAAGAAGATTTAGCTTTAATTGATGAAGGGTTTGATTCTACATTAGACGGTACCAATGTTAATCATCCCTGGAGAAAAGCAAGAGCTATTCAGTATGATCTTGTCATAAACGGTTGGGAGATTGCATCAGGCGGTCAGCGTATAAATAAAAAAGATTTACAAAAGAAAGTGCTTAATATCTTAGGAATTGATGATGTCCGTGCGGAAAATATGTTTGGATTTCTGCTCACTGCTTTAGAATATGGAGCCCCTCCTCATGCAGGTTTTGCTGCCGGACTCGACAGACTGCTGGCTCTTATGACCGGCTCGGAATCAATTCGTGAAGTTATCGCATTTCCAAAAACTGCCAATGCCATGTCACTTATGGATGGTGCCCCGTCAGCAATTGATTCGGAACAACTTGATGAACTTGGGCTGGTGTTAAACCTTAAAGAAAATGAGCAGGAATAGACTTATTTTGAATGAAACATACAAAAAAGAATTTGCCTTAGAAGGTATTGACCAAAGATTTTTATTTGGACAAAATGATCATTTTCTCCGATTGATTGAAAGCAGTTTCCAAAGTAAAATAATCGTTCGGGGTGAAAAGATAACCCTTGAGGGAGAACCGGATGAAATCGATAAAATTGTACGGCTGCTTGAGGATTTTGTAACTCGTATTAAAAATAGCGACTTTCTTTCAGAGCAGTATGTGCTTTATGCTATCTCTATGATTAAAGATGACGGTGTGGGACCTGCTGACCAAATATCGACTTCTGAATTGTTAACAAATTCACTAAAAAAAGTAATTAAACCCAAAACAATCGGGCAGTCAAAATATGTTGAAGCTATCAGCAAAAACGATATTGTTTTCTCTATTGGTCCTGCCGGAACCGGTAAGACATATTTAGCGTTTGCAATGGCAGTGGCAGAATTAAAAGCAAAACGTGTGAATCGAATTGTTTTTACACGTCCTGCTGTTGAAGCGGGCGAATCTCTCGGTTTTTTACCGGGGGATATTCGTGCAAAAGTTGACCCCTATCTCAGACCGGTATATGATGCTCTCTATGATATGCTGCAGCCTGATAAAACAAGAAAACTTTTAGAAATCGGTATTATTGAAATAGCTCCTCTTGCATTTATGAGAGGGCGAACTCTCAATGATGCATTTGTTGTGTTAGATGAAGCACAAAATACAACAAATGCTCAAATGAAAATGTTTCTTACAAGAATCGGTGAAAACTCCAAAGCTGTCATCACCGGTGATGTAACCCAGATTGATTTGGAAGACAGACGAAAATCAGGACTTGTAAAAGTACAAAAAATATTAAAAAAAATACGCGGAATAGAATTTGTTTATCTGACAGAAAAAGATGTTGTCCGCCATCAGTTAGTGCAAAAAATTATTACTGCGTATGAAAAATTTGAAAAAAACAAATAAGTTTTAGAAAGGCGAAAAGGATATTCGCCCTATGTTCTCAATACTATTAAAATTAAAACGCCGAATTAAACGGCTTTTAAAAGTACAAACCGGCGAACGACAGGTAAAGAATATTTCGCTGCATTCAAAAACATTTAAGTTCTTGATGCTGATATTATTCTCTGTCTTAGTTGGCGTTTTGTATCAAGGTGAATCAATGTATGATCCTCTTGATATGCAAAAAAAAGGTGAAATCGCACGCGAAGATATCTTGGCACCGTTTGAAATTACTGTGTACAAAACAGACCGTGAATTGCGGGAGGAAAAAGCAGATATTGAACTGTCGATTCCTTTTATTATTGATTACGACTCAACGATTGTTAGAAATATTACTCGGCAGTTAAATTCTTTGGAAGCACTAACTGACTCTTTACAGAAAGTCCTGAAGAGTGATTCTACCCTGACCGATTCTTTACCTGTGCAGATAATATCAAAACGATATCCAATGCTTTCATCTTTTGCTATTAAATCTATGTTAGCTGATGATAGTTTACAGATTTTATTTGGTCATCTTAAAACGGTGTTGAAAGATAATATCTACAATGTCGGCGTTTTGCCTGACCATTATTCTCTGCCGCAATCTCGTAACCAAAATATTTTGATACGTTATAAAAATAGTCAGCGTATTCTTAAACGATCTGATCTCAAATCGGAAGCTAATGCCAATATTGATATGGTTGAAGCTCTTAACCGTATTAATGTTACTGACTCTATTGATGTCAAATATTATCACCGAATAGGTAAGGTCTTTATTCAGCCGAACTTGCATATCAATATGAATGATTATAATAAACAGGTGCAGTCTGAAATTGCATCTATTTCTAAGATTAAAGAAATAGTTGATAAAAATGATATTATTCTTTCAGCCGGTAAACGAATAAATGAGCACCAAGCAAGAATCCTGCGTGAGATGGTACGAATTCAACAGGCACAAAATGCTGATAATGGCTGGCTGGCTACTTTTATTCCCTTACTTGCCAGAATTCTTTTGATTCTATCTGCCTTTATTACTTTGTATCTGTTTTTATTTTATTTCAGAAAAGATATTTATCAGTCTAATCCAAAACTATTGGCTCTCTTTTTGGTTTTTGCACTGCAGTTGTTTCTTGTAAATCTCGCAGCATACGCTAATACAAGTTTTGAACTATCACATTATATTTATCCGATAGCTCTTTTGCCGATTATGGTTACAATTTTATTTGATGCTGAAGTCGGGATATTAAGTACTTTTGTGTTGGCATTCCTATTAGGCATTTTACATCGTTTTGATTTTTCAATTGCTTTTATGACAATTGTTGTCGGTACAGTTGCCTGTTTTACATCACGTCATGTACGCCGTCGTTCAGAATTTTTTAGAATCATGTATTCGACTGCTTTTACTTTTGCTATATTTATTCTTTTAATGGAAAATTTACGACTTACTCCCAACGAAGATTATTTATTAGATATAGGATACGGGATTATCAATGGTCTTATCGTACCATTACTTGCTATCGGACTACTTCCAATTTTTGAATCTATCTTTTCGATTACGACCGATATTACACTGCTTGAATTATCAGATTTAAACCACCCACTTTTAAAACGTTTATCTTTAGAAGCTCCGGGAACATATCATCACTCAATTATTGTTGGGACCCTTACCGAAGCAGCCGCAAAAGCAATAGGTGGGAATTCGCTTTTGGCAAGAGTTGGAGCATATTTTCATGATATTGGAAAAATTGAAATTCCGGAGTACTTTGTTGAAAACCAACTCGGACTCAAATCAAAACATGAAGAACTAACACCGTCAATGTCCTCAATTATTCTTTCATCGCATGTGAAAAAAGGAAGAAAATTAGGAGAAGAAGCAGATATTCCCGATGATGTTTTAAATTTTATCGAAGAACATCACGGCACTATGGTGCAGTCATATTTTTATAATAAAGCAGTTGAACAGGGAATGGATGAAGTTTCGGCAAATAAATTTAGGTACCCCGGACCAAAACCGCAAACACGTGAAACAGGTATTGCTATGCTTGCCGATGCGGTTGAAGCAGCCAGTCGAACACTTGACGACCCTAAGCCGGCTCGAATTAATGCTCTTATTCAACGAATTATCAATGACAGGTTTGAATCAGGGGAACTTGATGAATGTCCGTTGACGCTCAAGGATTTATCAAAAATTAAGGATGCTTTCTCGCAAATCTTAATTGGCTCATTCCATCACCGTATAAAATATCCTTCCAAAGAAGATGTGTCCCGATGATGAGGCTGCAGATTTTTAAAGAGCATAACGTAAGAATTCCCCGAAAATTAATTCAACTTTTGTTTGAATCAATGTATCAAAAGGAACTTCCGAAAAAATCATGCGGAAGTGTAAATTTGATTTTTTCTCATGACAAGAGACTTCAAGAGCTAAACAAACAGTTTAGAAATAAAAATTCTGCTACCGATGTTCTCTCTTTTAATATTGATGAACCTGTCGATGAAAATGCATTGTTCGGTGAAATATATATTTCTATTCCGACTGCTCAAAAACAAGCACATGACTATAACGCCTCGCTCTCTGAGGAAATTATTCGTTTGTGCTGTCATGGGTTTTTACATTTACTGGGATATGACCATATTGATCCGCAAGATGCTGTTATGATGCAGTCAAAAGAAGATACATATCTTACGAAGGTATATGCGTAATGGAAATTTTTTATATTGCAATAATTATATTCGGATATTTTTCTGCTTATATTATATCACTCTATGCTCTTGCGGTGTATATTGATCCTGATGATATAGAAGTTCTGCTTCCGGCATCTTCAAAGTACCGTAAAAAAATTCTTCTTAAAATGTCCGGTGACCCTAGAGCGTTTTTGCAGATTTCTGAGATATTTAAATCATTTGTTCTTATTGTCAACACTATTTTTGCTGTATTGTTAGGCGAGTCTTTTGTTTCTAAAAACAATGTAAATATTTTTTCTATAAACATTGTCAGTCTGTTTTTAGTTTGGATTCTTTTTATTATCTGTGTAGAAATTCTTCCTCGTTACTCATCTCGAAAAGCTATCAACTCCGGGATGGTAAAATATCTCTGGGGAATCTATCCTATATATTTAATTTTCTATCCTGTTGTACAATTGTTTCGAAAAATAATTGATAAAACAGGTTCAAACGAACAAGTCTCAGAAGAAGAAAAAGAAGACATTGTTGAAAGAGCTATCGAAACTGTTGCCGAACATGCCGGTATTGGTGAAACAATTGTTGATGAAGAAGAAAAAGAAATGATTAACCAAATATTTCTTTTGGACCAAACGATTGCAAGAGAAATAATGATACCTCGGATGGATATAGTTGCTTTTGAAAGTTTAATGAGCTTTAAGGATATAAAAACCTTGATAAAAAAAGATGGTCACTCAAGATATCCGGTCTATGAAAAAACAATAGATAAAATCTTGGGACTTGTGTATGTCAAAGACCTATTTAATGATCCTCCCGAACCGGGGGAAAAATTTAATCTTGCTAAATATCTTCGCAAACCTTTCATCGTACCGGAAAGTAAAATCATTGGCGAACTGCTCAAAGATTTTAAACAAAAACGACAGCATATTGCTATTGTTGTCGATGAATATGGTGGTGTCTCCGGGTTAGTAACTCTTGAGGACATTATTGAAGAAATTTTTGGAGAAATTCAGGACGAACATGACTCTGAAGAGGATGATATTGTCCGCCTTAAAAACGGACTATATAAAGTAAATGCCGCCCTTCTTATTGAAACTCTTCAGGATTTCTTAGGTACAGAGTTTGATCAGGGGAACTATGATACTGTTGGCGGTCTTATTTATGACTTAGTCGGTTCTGTACCTGATGAAGGACAAAAGGTAAAATGGAACGATATAGAATTTGAAATTACAAAAGTCGAAGGTCAACGAATCTTGACAGTAAAAGTTCGTTATCCTTATAATAATTGATGCTGTAATTCAAATAACTGACATCCAGCCGAGTTTTTACTCAGCCGGATAATCTACTTTTGCAAACCATTCAATTTCAATCTCTTCAAACAAACTGTCACGAGAAGCACAGTCCTCATAAAATTTCCATTCACCGCTATTTATTGCAGTACCATTTATCTTTTTCTCAATCATCAATGCTAACTTATTGAAATCTTCAAAATGTTCCTGTAAACGTAATTCAGCATAGTCGCGAGCAGCAAAAGTCGAAATTAAAAACTGCCAGTCAGATGCTGATAAAAGCATCAGTTCCCGTCCGGCTTGTTTAATCAATTTTGTGAGTTCTTCATCTCTTGAGTCTTGATTCTCATACCAATACTTGGCATAACGACACATTTTTTCTTCAGTTTCATAGATATGCTTCCATGACCATTCATTTTGTTTGTTCAACCAGATATAATGACCATTTCCCTGTCCCCAGCTTCCTTCAGGAATAGAGATAATCTGATTTGGTTTTGTTCTCTCAAGGTGTTCTTGTAAGAATGTTAAATCAACAGTTTTGCTTAATGCTATTTTTTTGATTGTCGCTTTGAGAAATTCAGGACCTTCAAACCACCAGTGACCAAAAAGTTCAGCATCATACGGAGCCATCAGAATACCATCATTGCCATTTTCTTTTGAGTAATCCTCTAAAATTTCTTCAACTTTTGAGACGAAGTGGTCAGAGTTTTCAGGAATTCTGTTTAAGGCAGACTCACGGTTATATTCTACTTTGTCGGCTAAATCAGCTTTTGATGATGTCACCGCCCAATATCTATGACCGCCGGGGAAACGTTTTTTGTGGAAGTCTAAATAATTGCCGTCACCAGGGTAGCCATGTTCGCCCGACCAGATCGGAAGAGCACACGTCTGAACTCCAGTCACACTGATATATCTCGTATGCCGTCTTCTGCTTGAAAAAAAA